>CAINVS010000284.1 GCA_903854205.1 uncultured Bacteroidota bacterium
GTCACCCTGAGCCTGACGAATGGGTGAGAAAAGCAATCTCTCCCCGCACATTCTCTGAACCATGATTTGCATGATTAAATGAATTGCATGATTTTGATTGTTGTATTGGTAAATATAAAGTTTGTTGTCACCCTGAGCCTGACGAATGGGTGAGAAAAGCAATCTCTCCCCGCACATTCTCTGAACCATGATTTGCATGATTAAATGAATTGCATGATTTTGATTGTTGTATTGGTAAATATAAAGTTTATTGTCACCGGGAGCCTGACGAATGGGTGAGAAAAGCAATCTCTCCCCGCACATTCTCTGAACCATGATTTATAAGATTTTGATTTATGAATTTGGTATTTTATTAAATTAATTTTACATGACTAAGCTCTTTGATTAACATACTAGTAAAGTTACTATTTTTATCAAAAAAAGCAGTAAATGAATATTTTTCATTGATAAATCTATCTAAAATAAAACGTCCTAAAAAATAAATATTATTATCATTTTGCAATATTTCACACTTAATAAACTCTGAATCTTCAAAAAATACCCAATCATTATTTTCTTCAAAATAAATATTTTTGGATAAAATGCAGTACCTTATTTTCCTGCCATCTAGAATTTCAAATTCTAATACAAAATCATTAGAAGATAGGTTATTTTCAAGCCGACTATGCAAAACAACATTTTCAATTATTGAGGAATAATAAATTGGGTTCAAATCTGCACCTAAATATTCAACTATAATTTTCCCATTTACTCTATAACTTGGAGGTCTTATTCTCATTTAATTTTCTATTTTAGTTTTATCCAATAAATCATCAAACTTTGACTTCATGGTTGGGTTGTTATGAGTTAATTTTTTAATGGTTAAATCTTCTGTTTTCTCATTTGCAAGTCGCAGGTTATTTTCCGATGATAACAATGATACCTTGGTTTTTTCTAATTCTTTTATTGTTTTATCTATTCCATCAATGGCTTCTTTGAATTTACGACTTGCTATTTCATAATTTCTTGCAAATCCATCTTTAAAAGTATTCATTTTATCCTCAAAATTGGTGATATCTATATTCTGACTTCTTACCAAAGCAAGTTCTGATTTATATTGCATAGAATTCATGGCAGCATTACGAAGTAAAGTAATAATAGGTATAAAAAAATTTGGGCGCACCACATACATTTTGTTGTACTTGTGTGACACATCGACAATCCCTGAGTCATAAAGCTCACTATTTGTTTCTAAAAGTGAAACCAGCACTGCATATTCACATTTCTTTTCTGTGCGGTCTTTGTCTAGTTCTTTTAAAAAATCTTCGTTTCTTTTTTTCGTTGCAGTTTCATCTCCCTCATTCTTCATTTCAAACATGATTGAGATGATTTCATTACCCGAATCATCCTTTTCTTTGTATATAAAATCACCCTTACTACCCGACTTTGAATCATTGTCTTTTTCAAAATAGGCTTTTTGAAATGCAGTTGCACGAAGTTTATTAAACTCTATCTCGCAATGTTGTTCAAGCGTTTCTCCTATCATTTTAGTAGATAGTTTTAGCTTCATGTCTTTTACACGAGCTATCTCATCATCCTTGTATTTTATAATTGCATCTTTACTTTGCAATTCTGTTGAATACTGATGCTTTAGAGAACTTTCAAGATTTTGTTTTTCTAGTTCTTTTGTCTTTAAATCATTTGCTAAGGAGTCTCTTTCTTTTTCTATTTTTTGAACGGCTTCTGTAACTTTAAGTTTGGTCTCTAATTCAGCCTTCTGTATTTTAGATAACATTTCAGCAATTTCAGCTGTTTTATCTGCTAACTGTAATGAAAGATCTTGTTGATTTTTTGCTTGAAGTGCTATTATTTCTTTGTCCTTTTTTACTAAATTTTCTTGCAATGAATTTCTAAGATTCGCTTCAGCCAGTTTAA
>CAINVS010000285.1 GCA_903854205.1 uncultured Bacteroidota bacterium
ATTATAAAAAATATAGCATCATTTCAACATGCAAATTAAAAAACAATTGGAATTTTCTCAACAGCTTTTTGTTGTGAAAACTATCAAGGATACAACAAAATTATAAAAGCCCTGTCAACATTGCTAATAATAGCAAAATTAACTATTTTTAAGCATTAAGAACAAAATGCGCCAATTACTTTTGTGCCTGCCTGTTCCTAATCGTCAATTTTTAAATGAATAAGTGCTAATTATACTTTTATAATATGAATAAAAACGAAAAATACTACTTACCGGAACTGGAAAAATATGCAGGACGAACCAAGCAGTTCACAATCAATGACGCTGCTTCTGTAACAGGCTTACCCATTTTGGAAACAGAGTATGCCATCAAGGATATGATGGAAATATATAATTGTAAACTCAAAGTTACTGAGAGCGGAAATCTTATTTATGATTTTGGACCACATCTGAAACGTCGAGATGCCAAATCATTCGGAGAGTATTTTAATGACTTTCTTGCAATGTTTTGGAAGGCATTTACCATCATGTACAAATTCATGATTTCAGCTTTTCTGGTGGTTTACTTTGTCGTGTTTTTGGTCATTGTACTTGCCGTAATAATAGGCGTAATGTCGGGTGGGAAAAATGACAACTCAAAAGGAGCCGGCAACATGATTTATGTGCTATTCCGCATATTCTGGTCTATTTTCGAATGGAATACGATCATGGGTTACAACAGAACTTATCGCACAAAGGACAGTTATGGTTATACTTATAAACACTACACAGAAAAAGAAGGCATTTTGGCCGGCATGAGCGGTAAAGAAGGGAACAGCAAAGATAAAAAAGGCTTTGTGGCCTCAGTTTACGATTTTGTTTTTGGCCCTCCAAGGGTTGAAATACACCCACTTGCCAATATGCAGGAACTGGCCACCTATCTCCGCCAAAATAAAGGGCTTGTAAGTACTTATGAAATACAGTCGTTGGCTGGTTGGACAAGAGCTGAGGCTCAAAGTTTTATGACTCAGGCACTTGGCAATTACAACGGCAAAGCTGAAATCAGTGACAATGCCGTTCTCTACGGTGATTTTACAGAACTTATACGCCGAAAAGACAATATTGAAGGTGCCCCTGTTATTTTCTATTGGGACGAATTTGAACCTGATTATGAACTGACCGGCAATAAAGCGGAGCGGGACTTAGGTATTTTTGCCATGAATGCTTTCAATCTTATACTCTCCGCCATTGTACTTTGGGGACCTCTAAGTGGATTGAGTCAGGGCAGTATTGCTGCAGCAATTTTTCTGGGCTGGGTGCCACTCATCTACTCATTGGTATTTTTTATAATACCCGCTGTTCGCTACTTGGCAATTATTCCTCAAAAACGTAAACAACACCTGATGAATGTGCGAAAACGACTGATGATGGCTATTTATCAGGAATCTACCGGACAGCTCACACTAAATCAATTGACAGAAATTGCCAATAAACAGCATCCAAAAGAAGAAAAACTCAATCCAAAACTGGTCGAAAAAGTAATGATGGACGTTATTTATGATTTAGAAGGAGAATCTTTTGTAAACAATAATGCAGAAGTGGTTTATAAATTTGAGCGACTCGATCAGGAATTGGATGATATGGATAAAATCAGGGCGGAGAAAAAGGATGATTCAGAATTGGGTAAAATTGTTTTTGAAGCTTAATGAGGAAGCGAAAATATATAAATATACAAAAGTCTTTATTCTAATTTTATGTCCAAAAGAACACTTTGGCTGATCGTAGGACTAATGAGTGCAGCGCTGGCCGGTATTTTCGGACTGCAGCTTTACTCAGTCTATACAACCTTTCAGTTAAATTCTGAAATGTTCGATAACAATGTTCATGCTGCACTTGATCATGTAGTTTCCAAATTAGAGCAGGCTGAAATTCAACAGACTGCCGAAAAATTCAAATTGCCGAAACTTACAGTCGAAACTGAAACAGGTAAAGAAATCTCCACTGAGGTGGAAGTAGAAGCAATTCACAGCTCTTTAAATCGGGATACAGCAAACGAAAAGCATTATTCCAGTTTAGGCACAAAGCCAAATCTGTCAGATACTTTGGGCAAAAAAGTATTTGCACGTGAGGTGACCCGCACTTGGAAAAAAGGAAGCAGCGAAGCTTTTATGACTCATTTTAAAACCTATTTTACGCATCACAGCATCGTTCAAAATATTCCCATTGAACAACGGGTCAGTTTGAAACTGATAGACAAACTGCTTTATAAAGAACTTACTCAGAAAGGTATAATTGCTACCTACACCTATGGGGTCTATTCCACAAAAAAAGACACCTTCGTCCTTACCAATCAGCTTAGTAAGGACCACCTGAAAAAATATACAATTCCTAAAAGTTTCAAATATCAAGTCGCCCTTTTTCCGAGTGCTCAGGAACATGTAGCAACCCTTTTCATAGACTTTCCGCATAAAACTGCCTTTATATGGCAGGGTATTCTGCTAAATCTTGTTTTGAGTGTCCTTTTTACAGGTATTATTATTTTCGGATTCTATTACACCGTACATGTCATTCTTCATCAGAAAAAACTTTCCGAAATGAAAACTGACTTTCTCAATAACATGACTCATGAGTTTAAAACCCCCATTGCGACTATTTCATTGGCTACTGATGCTATTCGCAGCCTTATAAAAGGTGCAAATCCTGATAAGGCCGATCGTTTTATCAACATCATCAAGGAGGAAAATGAAAGAATGGACAGTCAGGTAGGCAAAGTACTGCAGATGGCCCGTATTGATAAGAATGAATTCAATTTAAATATAGAAAAAGTAGATGTTCAGGACATCGTAGCCCGTGCTGCCGATAAAATATTATTACAGCTCGAAAAGAAAAACGGCACTCTTCAAGTCGATTTTCAAGCAGAAAATTTTGTCATTGAAGCCGATGAGACTCATTTCACCAATGTAATTTATAATCTGTTGGATAATGCCAACAAATACTCACCAGAAAATCCGGAGATTACAATAAGAGTAACCGATGCCTCGGCAGGCATAAAAATAGCTGTGGAAGACAAGGGCTTGGGAATCAGCAAAGAGGCCCGAAAATATATTTTCGATAAATTTTTCAGGGTCCCTACAGGCGATGTACACGATATTAAAGGATTCGGATTGGGGCTAAGTTATGTTAAAGCAATTGTTACTGCTCATGCCGGCCATATAGATGTAAAAAGCGAACCGGGTAAGGGCAGCACATTTACTGTATTTTTCCCCATTAAACATGCATAATAGCCTTCTAAAATTTGTCCGATTTCTCTTTAATCGATAATTTTTGTTATTTTTGGTTCTAATGCCATTTTATTGAGGATTTTCTAAGCTGAGTATTCCCTTCAACTCTTACCAAAATTAGAAAAACTTATTTTGAAAATTGTATACAAAAAACACAGATTTTTCTTATCTTCAAGAGTAAAAATTCGGGTAAATTTGTAAAATCTGAACCACTTCACTAATGTTATAACAGGATGCCATAAAATTAGATGCTCTCCTTTTTTAATAAAATCCTTAGTTTATAATATTTTTAACATAAAAAATTTAACATTTCAAATTCGGCATATTTTATGCAGACATTTAAAAATGTCACATTTAGAAGTTTTTGTGATAATTTTAATAAAATATTCCTTTTGCTGATAACCCATACACTACTTATACTATGATTATGAAAAGTAAAATTTTGCTGGTAGAAGACGATAGAAATTTTGGCGATGTCCTCAGTTCTTATCTGGAAATGAATGATTATGAAGTTGTACTTGCCACTGACGGTGAAATCGGCTTGGATACCTTCAAAAAAGGCAAATATGATCTTTGTATTTTCGATGTAATGATGCCAAAAAAAGACGGGTTTGCACTGGCAAAAGATGTTCGTGAATTGGATCAGGCTG
>CAINVS010000286.1 GCA_903854205.1 uncultured Bacteroidota bacterium
CGGAAAGTGAAATCATAGCTGATCGGCGTACACCACCAACAACTCCCACCTCACCAATTTTACACATCAAGTCGTGACACTCTAATGAATGCAACTTACGACCCTTAGCATGTTTAAATGTAGCTACAGTAAATTCAAATAAGTCTACTAATGGTTGCGGCCCAGAAGCTCTTCCACCAAATGTTTTGAGTCGTGCTCCGGCAGGGCGGACGTTGCTGACGTCCCATTTTGGAATTTCGCCGGCCCATAAGTGCGCGAGTAATAGTCGGAGGGATTTTGCCCAGCCTTCTTTTGAATCGTGGACTGCGATGGTGTGATCCGACTCGAATAAGTTTTCTGGCACTTCCGGCAGATGGTTAATGTATTTTGACTCAACGGAGAACCCAACACCAGTTCCACATAACAAGATGAACATCGCTTCATCAAAGCTCTTGGGGTCATCAATCGGAAGATACGAGCAATTATAGACACAGGTGTTATCACGATCAGCACTCTTTCCTGCCGTCATCATAGCGCGCATAGACGGCATCAATTCTAGGTTATGGATTGCATCAAAAATTTCATTTTTTAATTGGTATTATTTTGTATTGCTGGGGTACGACTAAAAACATAATCTACGTAACGGTTTACTGTTTCTGCCCAAGTCTCTCTGCGTTGTTTGTCATCTACAAATCTGGCGTATCTACTGGCGGCAATGTATTCTTGGTACTGATCCATTTATTATTCTCTATATTATTGGGTTGATGAAAAAGGGAAGGTCACAGTTTCTATGACACTTCCCTTGTACTACTAAACTACCAAACTACTTAAACTGCGAAATCTGCTGCAAAGTCTGCTGCGGAAGCTGTTGCACCGCCAAGCTTTTCACCTTCTTCGGTTTTCTTTACTGCACTTAAACCATAGCCAATGCCTTTGGAACCGCTAACATCGTATGGATACATTGTGACAGAAGCACGGCCATAGCAACCACTGTAAAACTCGCTAGGATCAATAATCTCTTGTGAGTTCTCGTCAAAAATACCTGGCTTCAAATCAGAACTAGCATTGAAGAAATAGTTGCCAGCGTACACTGGATCATCTTTTTCTACGTCGCCATCACGTAGGCCGCCCTTTAAATTCTTAGGGATAGCGCCACCGAAATAGCCCATGTTAGCTTTTTTGCAATCTTCTAAAGCTTTATTGAATGCTGCGATACCGGCTTTATCAGTCTTAGGAATCAAAATAGATACTGAATATTTCAATTTGCCACTAAGATTTAAAGCTGGCTCAAATACGTGGACAAATGAAAAGCGAACTTTATTTGTTACGAATTTAACTTTTGTTGAACTTGCTGCCATGATTTTTACCTTTTTAACGTTTTATTGAACTGGACTTCAATAGGGGCCAGTTCGGCAACCCTTACTACGCATCGTACAAGACTCCATGATACTGCAAAGCTTGTCGTATTGCAAGTGCTTTTATAAAATCATTTAAATAAGTTTTTTCGTGTAACATTTCTGGTTCTTCTGAAATGAAATCCAAAACTTCTTCAATTGATTCTCTTAAGTCTAACACAGATGAACGTTGCCCGCTACCAGGCAGTCCATCAAAATCTTTTACAAATTTGTCAATCAATATATCGGGTACTTCAAAATCTGAATCCCAGTATTGTACTTTCATTTAGCTACAAGCACAAGTCCTACGTTACCGAGAGCATAGCCAAGGAACATAATTCCGGTACCTGTTCCCCCTTTAAAAAATTGATCAATAGCCACTATAAAATATACTACACCCATTCCTGCAATTAACCATGTGCTCATTTAAAATCCTCCTTTAAATCATCTTTAACGCGAACTAGTTTTGGCTGGCCTTCTGGGCGCGCTATAAGATCGCCCAACCATGCCTCTATAGGTGATTTAGGAACTAATTTTTTAATTGCTGCTATGGTTTTTAGTTTAGGTTTCTCCCAAATAACTTCTTTGTCCAAACCTTTATCTTCCAAGACTGTTGCTGCTAACGCTTGATCTACATACCTACGGTGTGTTATGGATGTTGTTAGCTTAAATCCTGGCGGAATAATGTTGGAATTTACTGCACGATTTACTGCGTGTTCTTCTACATCATTAACCCAGGTACGTAAGTCTTGGGCTTTGGAAAGTACTAGACTAATCTCATCTTCGTCTAGTAACGGTGGGTCTCTAAACTCTAAGCGAGTTAGCTCTGTGTTGAAGTCCGACCGCGCCCTGCACTGCGCTTTGGCTTTGCAGAACTGGCAGTGTTCGCCTGGGAGGAACTCGCCTGCGCCGGCCCACGCTTTTTTGGCTTTGGGTTTGACGAAGTAGTTTGCCCAGTCGACGAGTTTGATGATCGTTGTGCCGTCGGTAGAGATGCTATCAAGGCGAGGCTGGTGGATCGTGTAGCTGACTTCTTTGATGTCCGGCCACTCTTCTTTGAATTTGGAGTAGGCTCCAAGTGCGTAAAGTCGTAGTTGTGTATTGTCTTGCGCATTGACCGGAACGCCTCTTCCGAACTTGAGGTCGATGACACGAATGGAGTGCTTAGAAAGTATAACCACATCGGCTGTACCAAAACCGTCAGGTACCCAGTCAGAGAAGTCCACGCGCTGTTCAAATAGCGGGGTATCTCCTTCACCGATTTGGCTGCGAACATATAGAACGTAATTATCGACGTTAGCCTCGAAGTCGTCATTGAAATAGGGTGTTGCTTTAATCTCTGTGTATTCTTTATCATAGTCTTCGCTTTCAATTTGACCAAAATACTGCCTTAATTTAATCTCCGCCAGTGAATGAGCTGTCGTGCCTTCTTGTGAAAAATCAAAGGCTCCGGGTTGTCTTTTTTGCTCTGGGAGGGTTGCTTCTAGTCTGGCGCTGGGTGTGCATGTAAGCCACCGTTTAGAGCCTGAAGCGCTTAGAAGTGCGTGTGCAGTCATTTTTAGCCTTTTTCAACGTTTTAGATCTATACATACTAATGCAAAAAAGGGGCCATGTCAAGCCCCTTTTTTAGTAAAATATAAATTTACGCTTTTAGGGCGGAAATGAGTTCTGCTACTTCTTTATTGAAATCTACTGTTACTTCTTGTTTGATGTTTGCTTTGATTTCCCGGCTGTCTTTGTAGTCATCGGGATATTGGCCTCGGAGGGCTATTTCAGCAATACGGGAGTTAAATGCTTTGTTTTCCACATTGGCAAGCATCATCATTTCCCAATAGGATTGGCCGTAAGTTGTAGCCATGTCCATGGTTTCTGCAAAGAATGGGTCTTCTTGCTTCCATTTAGCCGCTGTAGCCTTGCTTATGTTGATGGCGGAATACATAGATTTTTGGGACGCACCTTGTCTACCAAGATTCAAAATGGTATCCGCCATTTCTTTGGTAAATAGTTTTTTAGTTGCCACACTTCCACCTTTTTAGACTTGCTGCTTTGCGTGTTGGTTTACCATTTTCGTCCTTCATCGGACCTGGCATGCCCGACATGCGAGCGCAAAATGATTTCTTACGAGCACCACCTTCGGGTTGTGGCGCTTTTAAATTGGAGCCAGTTGCTGCGTTGTATTTGGCACGACCCTTGGCTGTCAA
>CAINVS010000287.1 GCA_903854205.1 uncultured Bacteroidota bacterium
CAAATCCGTATTTTTAAAAATGAAGCTACTCTTATAAAAGATAAAAGGAGCGCCTTTTTGGACGCGCCCTTTTTAATGTGTACAGTGCATATCAATCAACTAGTGGCGTAGGTCAAATGTGGTAGTAATCGCCAAACACTAGCATAGAGCAATGGTATAATGCCAGGTTGAATCTGAAGAAAGCTGGCGGCAAAACTCTGCATAGAGGAACATGAATCATGTCTTGCATAACCGATGGGACAAGACTTCATTATAAGTCAAAACCAAAGATTTTATAGCCATCGGACTGTAAACTTGACGGGGCCATTTAGTGAAAGTGGGTTGAATTGCCAAGAGAGTCTAATGGACGTGAGGAAACATAATAATAATTACACTATCCCGAGACACTATCCAGCTAATTGTATAAGTAAAAAAACTATTACTAAATTTTAATTTTCCTTGAGTCTTTTCCAATAAAATGTAGTTACTTTTGTGTAAACCCATTTTAGGACAAAACAGGCAGACAAGTTATTCTACCGGCCTATAACCTAATAATTACTAATAATGAACAACATATTAACATACTCCCCGGATTCCGACGGCATCGCCGTCATCACAGTCCGTATGGCCGATGCACCCACAAATCTTTTCACGATGGAATGCATCCGCGCCTATATCGAGGCCGCCTCAATGGCAGTCAAAAATCCGAATGTAAAAGGCATTGTCCTAACATCCGGACATAACGATTTTATGGCAGGAGCAGACCTCAACGCCGTGCTCAACCCACCATACAGTCCCGAAGAACTCTTCAAAGGACTGATGGAAGCCAATAACGCCTTCCGCATACTCGAAACCGCAGGTAAGCCCTTTGTGGCAGCCATAAACGGCTCAGCATTGGGCGGAGGATATGAGCTGGCACTGACCTGTCATTATCGCATTGCGGTGAATAATCCTAAAATCCGCATCGGACTTCCGGAAGTATCACTCGGTATGCTGCCCGGCGGCGGCGGCACACAGCGTCTGCCCCGCATGATCGGCATTCCGGCTGCGGTGGTAAATATTCTGCAGGCCAAACAATACAATCCCGAAGAAGCATTGAGTATGGGCTTTGTCAATGCACTGGTTGCTACTCAGGAGGAGCTCATACCTGCGGCCAAAGCTTGGATTCTCAAAGGCGGTAAAGCCATACAGCCCTGGGATGACAAGTCATTTAAAGTGCCCGGCGGGGGTCTGATGTCCAAATCGGGATTTGAAACCATGATCGGCGGAATCGGCAATCTGCGCAAAGAAACACATGGCAATTATCCCGGGGCAGGTTATGCCTTGGCAGCCATTCACGACGGATTTTCACTGCCCCTCGAACGCGGTTTGGAGGTAGAAGCGCGTTATTTTACCAAATCCTATTTCTCAAAAGAAGCCCGCAATATTGTACGCACCGGATTTTTTGCCATGAACGAAGCCAAAAAAGGCAAGTCGAAACCAATCGGTTTTGATACTTATAAAATTGGCAGACTCGGTATTCTCGGAGCAGGAATGATGGGTGCCGGAATTGCCTATGTATCGGCACTAGCAGGAATACAGGTGGTATTGAAAGATGTAACAAAAGAAGCTGCCGAAAAAGGCAAAAAATACTCGGAAGACCTGCTGCAGAAACGTGTTGCCAAGGGCAAGATGACTGCAGAGAAGATGCAGGGTATTCTGAACCTCATCCACTGCAGCACCGATGCAGCCGATCTTACAGGCTGTGACATGATTATTGAAGCAGTTTTTGAAAATCAGGAGCTCAAAGCCCTTGTGACTAAAGAGGCAGAGGCTGTTTTGGGTGAAAATAAAATTTACGCGTCCAATACTTCCACCATTCCAATTTCCATTTTGGCAGAAGCCTCAGCCAGACCAAATAATTTTATCGGTGTTCACTTTTTCTCGCCCGTTGATAAAATGCCCCTTGTGGAAATTATCGTAGCTAAAGCAACTTCTGAATATGCCATTGCTGCTGCGATTGACTATGTCACACAGATTGGCAAAGTGCCGATTGTCGTGAATGACAGCCGCGGATTTTTCACCTCCCGCGTTTTCGGCACCTATACAGGCGAGGGTGCACTCATGCTGCAGGAAGGTGTACCTGCCGCAATGATAGAAAATGTCGCCAAACGCGTAGGTATGCCTGTGGGGCCATTAGCAGTTACTGACGAAGTGGCGCTGACATTGGCATTGCATGTTATGGATGAGGCACCGAGCCTTAGTCCGGAAGAAAAACTTGTGTACTCGGTTTACAAAGCAATGGCCCGCGAATTGGGGCGTGAAGGGAAAAAAGTAGGTAAGGGATTTTATGAATATCCTGCAGGCGATAAAAAATTCCTCTGGCCCGGACTTAAAGAACTGTTCAAAGAAGATATAAATGCGGTGGATGCTGAAACTGTAGGAAAACGCCTGCTGCATATCATGGCATTGGAATCTTACCGCTGTTTGGAAGAAAATGTACTGCGTTCTCCAAAGGACGGAGATTTGGGCTCCATGTTGGGGCTTGGCTTCCCGCCTTATACCGGTGGGGTTTTTTCCTATATCGACTTCGTAGGCCCAGCACAATTTGTAAAGGAATGTGATGCCTTCGCTCAAAAATTCGGACCAAGATTCTCAGTACCTGCTTCTTTAAGGGCTATGGCAGAGAAGGGGGAAAGATTTTATTGATAGACTGGAGATATGAGATATTAGACTTGAGACATTCGAGAAGTTAATAAAAATCCTCCGGAAACGGGGGATTTTTTGTGGTTTAAAGGAGGTTTTCAGCTGTGGCTCTTTTCTTTCTTACGAATACAACATCAGGTATTCATTAATTTTTGTTCCATGGTAATAGGGGATATTGAGCAACTTAAAAGGTTTTTGACTAAGGGTGTTCACTTGCTCTTCAGAATAATAATTGGCACTGAGTCTAATGCCAATGTCCAGTTCGGATTCATCCATAAACTGCATCAGAGAGCGCAATCTACCTTTTACTCCCGATTTAATTTCGATTGGATAGACTTTATTTCTGTCAACGTAAATAATGTCAATTTCTGCATTTGCACTCAATTGTTCTCTAACCCAGAAAAAAGGTTTATAGTGAAAATTTGTTTGCGTTGAAATAAGTTCCTGCGATACAATATGTTGAATAATTTTACCCCTCATGAAATCACTCAAATCCTTCACTCCAATCATATCTGACTGAATTCCAAGTAAATAATTTAATAGTCCGGTATCGAGATATTGCAGTCTTGGACTTCTTTTTAAATTTGGAAGTGGTGGATAAACTGTTTGTGTTACCGGATAAATCAATTGAATAATTTTGGCCATTTCCAGTGATTGAAAGGCATCTGAAACCTCTCGGGACTGATAATTCGAATTGGCAAAACCACTAAACTTTATTCTATCCTGTTCAAGATGTGAATAATTTAGAATATGCCTCAGGATTTTTCTTTTGCTAATATTTTTTGCATATTTCTCTGCATCATCTTTATAACTTTGCCAAAGGTCGGCAAATATTTCACGTGTTGATACTAAATCCTTAGAAGTCAGGTACGTTTTAAGAACTTCCGGCATTCCTCCCAGAATTGTGTATTCCTGAAATACAGGCAAAAGTAAATCATGAGCCATAGCAGTCAAGGGTACCTGTTGAATATGCCAGCAAAGATGGATTTACAGTATGTAAATATTCTTCAAAGTTGATTGGATAAACAGGTATTTGATGCACTCTGCCAACAGGAAAAGATTGGATCTTGTCGAGGGCAAATTCCAAAAGGGAACCCGCTGCAATGACATGAAGATACGGATGTTCTTCATAAAAAAACCTGAGCATCTGCAAAGCCTTAGTAGAAGCCTGGATTTCATCGATAAAGAAAAAAGTTTCAGTTTCTTTTGGGAAGTTATTGATAGCGAACAGGAAATCTATTAATTCCTGCAAATTGTAACGCTCAAAAAGATTAAAGTCTTCTGATTTTTCCAAATTCAATAAAATACGCTGAGCATATTTTTTTGAGAATTCCTTCGCGATATATGATTTTCCGACCTGCCTTGCACCTCTTAGCAATATTGGTTTGCGATTAGGAGAGATCTTCCATTTTTCTAAGTCAGAAAAAACTTTTCGGTATAATTTCATATTTACATATATAGTGTAAAGTGCAATAAATCAGGACAAAGTCAATATTTATGTTACATTCTACACCATAATATTGTTAATTTTTGTTACATTCTATACCATAGTGTAACTATTAGTAAAAAATCATCAGTGATTGCAACCCCATAGAGACTAACATTTTGTGTCCAAAAGCGAAATATCACCCACAATCCAATTTGCCTAATTCCTAAAAACTGCTAACTTTGCGACATTAATTCACCCGAAAGGTAAAATTGCCTTTTATAATTCATTTCAAACCACATGTCTTTCCGCCTCAACGCCATATTCATCCTGGACAAGGAATACAGCAGTGACGAAGAGCTGCTAAAAAAATTGAATCATAAAACAAAGCTGGTTCCGAAAGCCACTGCCGATTTTTTTGAAACCAATAACCGTTGGAACAAGCTGTTTATCGGTATGATGGGCAATTGCAGAATTGTCTGTAACGGCAAACTGATCAACCGTGCATTTGAGGAGCCTGATTTTGCCGCAGCCTTCCCGCAGGCCGAACTGGCGGGTGTTATTTGGGATGAGGCTGCCGAAACCTTTGGTTTTGTACTCTTCAAGAATGGTAAAACCGTCCGCAAAGTATTGGTGGCTGCCGGAGAATTTGAATTCGATCAGGGCTTTGCTATCGATGAAGAAACAAAAATTAAAGACGAGGATCTCCTGGACGAGGACGAAATGGAAGATATTGTAGAAGATGAGGGCAAAGATGCCCTGAAGGCCATTCTGAAATCAGAAAGGGCCATACACACAACCAATCAACTGGTGAAAAGATATTTGGGTGCGAATCTGGTTGAAATTGAGGAAGAGGTAATGATGGAGGAATACGGGTAAATATTTATTAGTATGTTGAAAGCAGTAAATCTGTTTCCAAAACCTTAGCTTGCCACAAAACCAACAGGATGTCCAAAAGACTGCAAACAGCCGGAGAAGAAAAAGCAAATGCCCTTACACATGGAATCGGCATACTGTTTTGTTTAATTGCCATGCCGGTTTTGTTACTGAAGGTGGACAAAAATGAAGCGCATATATTCTGGGCTATTCTTGTTTTTGGTATTGGGATGCTCATGGTGTACAGCAGTTCCACCATTTATCATCTTATTCAAAATCCCGAACTGAAAGCCAAGGTAAGGGTGGCCGACCATGCAAGTATCTACTTTCTGATAGCAGGTACTTACACCCCGCTCATAGCCACTTATCTGCCTAAAGAAAAAGCAGTTTTTTTTCTAGGGCTCATTTGGGCGCTTGTATCTATTGGTGTTTTGTTCAAAATCTTCTTCACCCACCGTTTCAAAATCGTTTCAGTCAGTATCTACCTTGCTATGGGCTGGATGATCGTTTTTATGGTTGAACCCTTGCGGCAAAATATGCCGATAGCCTTTCTGCCCATGATTGTCATTGGAGGATTGAGTTATACCTTGGGTGTTTATTTTTATGTAAAAAGTAATAAACCTTATTACCACGCCATTTGGCATTGCTGCGTATTGGGCGGAACAGTATCACATTGGATTTTTGTTTACCGGACTGTAGTAAATTAATGTTTCAAATGCGCTGACTATGGTGCTAAAAAAAAGCGATTGTCGGTTTTCCGGCAATCGCTTTTAGAATAATCCCAAATCCGTCATTAGAAATTCTATTCACTACGTGGAGCCTCCGGGGTTCGCTTCGCGGAGCCTTCGGGTTCCAAGCCTAAATTGCTCTGAAACTAAGCACTTACTTGTTTTTTGGGTCTAAAAATAGGTGTAACTATTTGTTTAGCTCGCAAGCTCGGTTCTTTACCCCCAAAAACTCAGTGAACACTTATTTTCACTGTGCGGAGCCCTTCGGGGTTCGCTTCGCGGAGCGTTGGTTCTGTGCCCTTTTGGCTTTCACTCCGTGTAGCCTTGGTTCATCACGAACTCTAATAACGGATTTGGATAATGTATAATACCAAATTTATTTCTCCAAGAGTTTTTCGAGGCGTTCCAATCTGGAATTCAGATTGGTACATTCAAATTATAGTCGCCCAAATAAATGGCACGGTTGTCAAAGCCCGGTTATGAACTGATAAGTTCGAATTTATTAAAACCGCTGTAGGTATTGTAATTACTGTGTAGAGTTCGGGTTCCAACCAAATGCAGTTTTTCGACCGGAGCATTGATGTAACTATAAAATCATATAAAATCTCCTATAATCTACCGCACCAACACAAAGCCCGCCCATTTCTCCGGCTCTGTCGGGTATTTACTGCGCATTTCCTTTTGTGCTTTTTCGAAGGAAGTTACCGGTTTTTTGTTTTGCTTAAATCATTGTAAAACAAAGTCATGAGCTCCATGGTTTCCTTATCGGGTACAGACCAGAGCGAGACGATGATTTGCTCCACCCCTGCCAGTTTAAAGCCTCGTTTGAGGCCAAAAGTACCTTCCGATCCTTCAATTTTTCCCAATCCCGTTTCACAGGCTGATAAGACGACGAGTTTGGTCTTGCGGAGGTTGAGTTGTGAAAATTCAAGGGCAGTTAGAATACCATCTTCACCCGTTTTTGAAAGCATTGTATCAGGTTTGGCTGTCCAACTATAGTTAGCCCCTGCAAGCATGAGGCCACAACGTACCATGGGATTATCCGAATCCCGATAGGTCTTACTTTCTTCTCCAAAACCTTTCTTTTTTTCCTGGATATCAGGGTAGGCAAATCCGTGCGTGGCGATATGCAATATACCCGGACTTTCTTTCTGAACTTCCGATTTAAAGATGTTTTCAGAAGCATTTTTATCAGAATAAGCACGGATTTTCCAATGTTTTTTATTCAGAATTTTCTGTAACGATTGTAATTCTGTTTTGGTACCGGGCAGGTACTCCATTCGATTTTGATTGGTGGAACTGCGTGCTATATTTTCAGCAAGGGCATAGTCCTCCATATCCGTTTGTTCTTCTGCCAATGTATCCTTTGCCGTGGGAATTTCATCATAATTCACTCCACCAACCAGCAACATGGAATTTTCCATATTTGAAGACTTCAATCCCTCCGCCAGATAGCGCGTAGTGGAAAGCTGATGCAGGCTGTACCTATCGCTGAGATAAACGCAGTCTTTTGTTTGTTTAGTTTTTTTTCTGATTGCTCCGCGACTTGCAACATCCGATGAAGTCGAAGTTGTTATAGAACCATTTCCACAAAGGGCAGAAAATGCAATATTATTCAAATAGCCATCCGGGCTGTAATATACAGTCTCAACACCATTCAAAAAACTATCCAATGGTTCCCAGACTAATTTGTACAATTCAGGAAAATTAAATTCATTAGCAGCAGCAAGGATTGATTTTTCTGCACCCAGTTTTGCCAGTTTGGGATAGGTATAGCCCTGACGCAGCACCAATGCCATATAATAATGTTGGCTGTCCTTTTCATTGAAATACCTGGCAAATTCTATCGCGGCATATTTATCAGACAATGCATTTTGTACATCTTTCCAGTTGATTTGAAATTTTCTTTTGGAAGCAGCATATTCACCCAAACGTCCAACTAATATTTTGTCCAGAGAATCTGACTCTTGTTCGTAACGGTCAATGATTTCTTGATTTCCTGTTCCTGTTGAGACAAGATGACTAATTAGTCTTCTCATTTCCTTTAAATCCTTAAATATCTTGTTGGTTGTAGTGTCATTGCTATTTTGTACAGCCTCTTCTATCTCTCTGTAGGATTCGAGTAAGAGTCCTTTAGCGATGAGGTTGCTGTTGTATGATATTTCTGATGATTTAGGATAACTCTCTACTGCCATGGCAGCAAAATTATTTAATTCTTCATAAAAACCTTTTTCCTGTACCCAGTAATTAGCTTTTCCCTTTTCAGAAAGCCATGAGAAGTTTTTAGAGAGGTTTTTGTTTTTGATATTATAACATTGGCTACAATAGCTAACAGCTTTGGGATAGTCATACATTTTTTTGTGTAAAATCCCAAGATTGAACAAGCTATTGACATAATCCGGGTGCTCCTCACCTATGGCTTTTTTATAAATCTCTATGGCTTTTTTGTATAAGGGCTCTGCGGACTTATATTCACCCATGTCCCTATACAAAATCCCGAGGTTAATTAAGCTACTAGCAACATTCGGATGCTCCTCACCTAAGGCTTTCTTTAAAATCTCTAAGGATTGTTTGTATAAGAGCTCTGCGGACTTGTAATCACCCATGTCCATATACAAAACCCCAAGGTTGTTTAAGTTATTTGCAACATTCGGGTGCTCCTCACCTATGGCTTTCTTTAAAATCTCTAAGGTTTGTTTGTATAAGGGCTCTGCGGACTTATAATCACCCATGTCAGAATATAAATTCCCAAGGTTACCTAAGCTACTCGCAACATCCGGGTGCTCCTCACCTAACGCTTTCTTATATATCTCTAAGGTTTGTTTGTACAAGGGCTCTGCCAACTTGTAATCACCCATTTCAGAATATAAATTCCCAAGGTTGTTTAAGTTATTCCCAAGATCCAGGTGCTCCTCACCTAAGGCTTTCTTTAAAATCCCTAAGGATTTTTTAAGCAAGGGCTCTGCCGACTTGTAATCACCCATTTCAGAATATAAATTCCCAAGGTCGCCTAAGCTATTCGCAACATCCGGGTGATCCTCACCTAAGGCTTTCTTTAAAATCTCTAAGGATTTTTTGTATAAAGGCTCTGCGGACTTGTAATCACCCATTCTGAAAAATAAATTCCCAAGGTTGTTTAAGCTCATTGCTACATCCGGGTGCTCCTCCCCTAAAGCTTTCTTTAAAATCTCTAAGGTTTGTTTGTATAAGGGTTCTGCCGACTTGTAATCACCCATTGTGAAATATAAATTCCCAAGGCTGATTAAGCAATTCGCAATATCTGGGTGCTCCTCACCTAAGGCTTTTTTTTTGATCTCTAAGGTTTGTTTGTATAAGGGCTCTGCGGACTTGTAATCACCCATGTCAAAATATAAATTCCCAAGGCTGATAAAGCAATTCGCAATATCCAGGTGCTCCTCACCTAAGGCTTTTTTTTTGATCTCTAAGGTTTGTTTGTATAAGGGCTCTGCGGACTTGTAATCACCCATTCTGTAATATAAATTCCCAAGGTTATTCAAACTAAGTGCATAATCCGGGTGCATCTCACCTAAGGCTTTCTTATAAATCTCTAAAGATTTTTTATACAGGGGCTCTGCGGACTCGTAATTACCCATATCTGAATACAAAATCCCAAGATTATTCAAACTACCAGCATATTCTGGGTGCATCTCACCTAAGGCTTTCTTTCTAATTTCTAAGGATTTTAAATACAAGGACTCTGCGGACTTGTAATCGCCCATATCTGAATACAAATTCCCAAGGCTATTCAAACAACCGGCATAGATTGGATACAATGGTTCTTTATGTTCCCATATTTTTATTGAATTTGATAAATATTTTTTTGCTTCCTCATTTTTCCCAATCTTATAGTAACAACCTCCAACTATGAATAAAATTCTGGCATAGGCCGTATCCTGGGTATCTAGCTCTTTTTCTCCTTTTTGCAACATGGCCAAGGCAAAAGGTAGTTGCTCCTCTGGTTTATTTTGTGATTTAAACAGGCTATACAGCTGCGTCAGACTCATTTTATTAAGTTGAATCGAGTCAACGACTTGCGCCTCAAGGACAATTGAAAGAAATAAAAAAAATGGTACTAGGTATTTCATATAGGTTCTTTTATGGTTTATATTCATTACCAAAAATTATAATTTTTACAATTCCACAAAAATCATCATTTATCGATTATCTTAAAATGGCTAAAGTTTCAAAATCTAATACAATATATCAAAATTGTACAATAAAAAATGCAGAGCAATAAATATTACTCTGCACCATTATTGAAAATTCATTTTTATTACTTTTTCTCCATCATTTTTTCAAGGCGTTCCATTCTACTTTTCAAATCTTCCAGTTCTTTTTTCTGAGTTTCAATCACAGCTTCCTGTGCTTTAATCTGAACCTGTTGTTCCTGTATAGCTTTTACAAGTACTGCGGACATTTTTGAATAATCAATACCCATAGCTTTACCTTTGGAAACTACATTGTTCTCCTCATCATGGAAAGCAACAAGTTCAGGGACAACTTCGGCCATTTCTTCAGCAATGAAGCCCAATTGATAGACACCTGATTTATCGAAAGTATATTGATAGCGTACAGGATTGATTTTCATAATCTCTGCAAGCCCATAGCTCATAGAGCTGATATTCTGTTTCAATTTACCTGAACTTACATTTACAAAACCTGTTGCATAAATAGAAAGTGAGCCGAAAGAACCACCGCAGTAGATTTTATTAGCATCGCTATATCCGCCGCCACCAGGAACATTTACATTATATCCGCCCAGATAAATTGCACGGTTGTCAAAACCGGGATATGAACCTATAAGTTCGAATTTAAAACCGCTGTTAGTATTGTAAGAACTGTGAATTGCATCCGATCCGTTTTGAACCAATGTGCGTGTTCCGACAACATGCAGTTTTTCGACCGGAGCATTAATGCCAACTCCAACATTGACATTGTTACCCAAAATTAAGGAATTAGACTGAGCAACTGTAGCATTAGCTCCAAAAGCAGAGGCATTGGTCAAACCGTCTACAGTGGCGTCCGCAAAAGTACCCATGAAAGTAAGCGAAGAACCTGTTATATTTAAATCACCTGCCGATCTGCCCACAGCAACATTCGAAGCGCCTGTGGTATTATTTAAAAGGGCATTGAAACCAATACCGACATTACTTGTGGCAGTTGTATTGGCGCCTAGTGCATCCGTTCCAATTGCCACATTTATGCCTCCTGTGCTAACATCCAAAGCTCTGGCTCCAATGGCTATATTGTTCGAAACCGTTGTTGCTGTTGATAATGCATTTAGACCAATAGCTACGTTTTGAATTCCTGTAGTATTTGCACCCAACGCATCGGCCCCAATTGCGACATTAATATTACCACTTGTATTGGCATCCATAGCGCGGGGACCAATTGCCACATTATTTGAAGCTGTACTGACTAATAATGCATTGTGACCCAAAGCAAGATTATTGGCACCTATGCTGTTAGCACCCAGTGCATCCACACCAATAGCCAAGTTTGGCGTTCCGGTAGTATTTGCATCCAAAGCTCTTGAACCCAGTGCCACATTATCTGAAACTGTATTTAAAAGAAGTGCATTGTGCCCAACAGCAAGATTGTTGGCACCTATACTGTTAGCTCCCAATGCATCGACACCGATTGCTAAATTTGGTGTACCACTCGTGTTGGCATCCAAAGCTCTTGAACCCACTGCAACATTGTTAGAAGCAGTGTTGTTATATAGTGCTGTAGAACCAATAGCTGTAATGTTTGAACCGATTGAATTTGAATAAAGTGCCTGATAGCCCGATGCTGTATTTTCGTTTCCGGTGGTATTAGAATACAAAGCCTGACTACCAGTTGCTATGTTGTAGTTACCAAAAGTATTCAGATATAATGAATTTGCTCCAAATGCTGAATTTAACAAACCTGAACTATTACTATATAAAGAACGAAACCCTGTGGCTGTATTATCGTTTCCTATACTGTTAAAACCCAGAGAAGCATATCCAATTGATGTGTTGTTATTACCGATAGTATTTGTAAACATTGAATTATAGCCACTGGCAGTATTATTATTACCTGATGAATTGTTATACATAGCCTGACTTCCAACTGCTGTGTTAAAGCCCCCAATGTCATTGTTACGCAATGAAGAATTACCGTTAGCTGTATTATTTATACCACTTGAATTAAGATACATTGAATTGTAACCAAATGCTGCATTGTTATATCCGGTCGTATTACTGAACATAGATAAACCGCCATTTGCTGAATTGTTATTGCCCGTAGTGTTATTATATAAGGTTTGATACCCTACAGCTGTATTTTGATTTCCTGAACTATTGCTAAACAAACCCTGATGACCTGTTACAGTATTGAAGGAACCTGTGTTTGAATTACCTGATTGATAGCCCAAAAAAACATTGCTTGTGATATGATCAATTCTTCCGGCATTTTGGTTATTGACTCTAATGTTGAAAGGTACGTTATCAGTTGTACCAATAAAATTAGTACCATCTACGGTATTGGCATTGCCTAATACTTTCCAGTCATTGCTTTGTGTATTGAGGAATCGCACCCATATGACACCGTTCCAGTAGTAGTATCCAGGGGTTACGTCAGCAATTGTGGCACTATTATACACCAACAAAGAAGTCGCAGGTGCTGTAACAGGTAGATTTGATGTTGTAGTTGTCAAGGCAATGCGAGGTATTAATACCCCTCTGTTGGCCGCATTTAGTTCCAACAAAGCCGAAGCATCAGGTGTAGAAGTGCCTACTCCCACATTAACTCCAGAACCCAAAATAAGGGCATTGGATTGATTAACAATAGCATTGGCACCAATAGCCGTAGCGTTGTTAAGCCCTGTAAAACCTGCATTAGAACCAGCATTAATTCCAAGATAAGTATTGTTAGCACCCGTAGTATTTACTAAACCTGCTCTATGTCCTACGGCAGTATTATTGGCTCCTGTATTATTAAACAGCGAAAAACTGCCTATACTGGTATTGGTGTTACTGGTTAAGTTATTTTCCAACGCTCGATATCCTACGGCAGTATTCTCTGTTCCTATTGTTGTTCGGTTCATGGCATCAGAGCCGATAGCAATATTTCCGCTACCAGTAGTATTCAAATTCAAAGAACGATAGCCCATCGCTACATTTGATTCGCCTGAAGTATTGCTCAATAATGCACCTGAGCCGGCAGCTGTATTGTTTCTACCAGTGGTATTGGCAGATAAGGCAGTAGAGCCTGTGGCGGTGTTATCCCAGCCAGTATTGGCAGCCTGCATGGCATTAGCACCAACAGCTGTATTTCGTATGCCTGTGGTGTTTCCTTGTAGAGAAGCATTACCGATAGCCGTATTGCTTTGCCCTGAGGTATTTGCGGTAAGTGCACGATAGCCATTACCTGTATTTCCCAAAGCAGTATTTGCATTTCCCGACAAATAGCCCCAAAATGTAGATTGAAGAGCCATATCTATTCTACCCGATTTTTGGTTATTAACCCGGACATTAAAAGGTACATTATTAGTAGTACCAATAAAATTGGTACCATCTACGGTATTGGCATTTCCCAATATTGTCCAGTCATTGCTTTGAGTATTGAGTAATCGCACCCATATGACACCGTTCCAGTAGTAGTATCCTGGAGTTACGTCAGCTATTGTGGCACTATTATATACCAACAAAGAAGTGGCAGGTGCTGTAACAGGTAGGTTAGATGTGGTGGATGTCAAACTGATACGTGGTATCAATAAGCCCGTGTTTGTGGAGCTAATGTCCAGTTTTGCTGAACTGTTTGGGGTGGATGTACCGATACCTACATTTTGAGCATTAAGTTGGTTTAGAAACAGAAATAATGCGCATTTAAAAATTTGTAAAATAAATTTTTGCATATAATTTTAAAATTTGGTTTGATAAGCAATTTAGATAATTCGAATTAATGTAAATGTAAGCAGTTGTGACAAATAATGAAAATTATTTCTTAGAATATTGAAAAAGAAAACTGAACGCTATTTATGCTAAACCTTATGTGAATTAAATAGTTATTATTATTTGTTTACAATTTATTAAAGCAGTCAAGCAAAATTATTAATATTTTTAAGCACTTATTGTTTTCTGAAACTGATAATGCGAGTTCTACAAACGTAGAATTAAATTTCATTAAATCCCTTGCAAAAGCCTCGATTCCGTTATCATTTCACAAATGAGCATTACTTATCAATAATTTTACATGTTTGCATCTATAAAAAGTAATATTTTGTTGTTTTAGTAAAGATTACTTTCCATATTTTATTTTTTTTCCGTTTACCTCCAGATTTAATAGATGTAAGGCTGAAGGATAGGTGATTTTAATTTCCTGATCTGATTTTGGCATTTCACCCTCTAATAATTTAAGTTCAGTTTCCCCTTCCAACTCACCTGTAGCCGTAAAACGCTTAAGCAAAACGGTATTTTCTTTAAATTCGGGCTGAAACCAAGAACCCGCACCTTCTCCGCTAAGCCAAAGCAGAATGCTGTCCTGAAGATGTGCCGGTTTTTCAGGCATTGGAATAATGCCGTATAAACGTTCCCGAGGCGGCTTTTGTGCCGGATAGAAGGGCGCTTTGGCCAACATATGCGGCAGTACTTCTTTTTTATTTAATGCGTGGACATTATTGAGGGTTGTTGGTGTAATCGGCTTGAGGAAACGCAGGTAGAGCCACTTTTTCAGATCAGGTTTTCCGGCTCTGATAACGGTATTGACAAAGCGGGAACAGTTGGTGCCATTCCAAATGAATGGACCATAAGGCCAAATATGTCTTTCGTGCATTTCCCCGGCTTTGGCAGCGGCAGCACTATAATCGATACTACAGAAAGATGCATGCAGTTTTCCCTCACCATGACAGGCAGGATTATTCTGCAATTCTTCCAAAATTTCACGAAAGTTGAGAATTTGTGTCCCATCATCTGAAAAAACAGCTTTGGTTTTGATGATCAGATCGTGGTCTGCCTCGGCGCTCCGAACTCTTCCCCACTGATAAGGTGCATGATAGCGGCCAAAGTCGAAATAAAGGCAATTGCCTTTTGAATCGACCAAAACCAATGCAGCATGTCCTACTTTATAATAATGATTTTTACTGATTCCCAAAAGATGGGTCAGACTGTCATACCATGCAGCGGTCTGTTTACAATACATTTCGGGCCAGGCTAAGGCTATTGCAAAGCCTTTTTCATTGTTTTTCATCAAAAATTCCTTGTTTAAATATGTTCGTTTCTGACTTTTTAAATCTGCTTTAAAGAAAAGTACATTAAGTTCAGGCAATAATTTAATAAAGCTCAAAGTCTTAAATTTTCCATTCCATTACACAGGGGCAATGATCTGAATGTACGGCATCATTCAAAAGATTGGCTGCCAGGATTCTTTCTTTTGCAGGTGTTGTAACTGCCTGATAGTCGATACGCCAACCCTTGTTTGCAGACCTTGCAGTTGCAGAACGCATACTCCACCAGCTGTATTTTTGCAACTCAGGGTTCACGAATCGGAAACTGTCCACAAATTCAGCTTCGCTCAGCCATTTTGTCATCCAGGCACGCTCTTCAGGTAAAAATCCCGAGCTTTTTTTGTTGCCCTTGGGGTCATGTATATCCACTTCATTGTGTGCAATATTCAAATCACCCTGAACAATAATATTTGGCCTTTCTTTTCTCAATTCCTGAATCCAGACAAGGAAAGCATCCAAAAATTCATATTTTACAGTTTGGCGTATGTCTCCGGAAGTTCCAGATGGGAAATAACAGTTGAGCAGCGTCCAATCGCCAAAATCGAGACGAAGAATGCGGCCCTCATCATCAAAGGTTTTGTTACCCATACCTTCCACTACTTTATCTGCCTTCAATTTGCTAAAAACAGCTACCCCGCTGTATCCTGCTTTTTGTGCATGATGCCAGTAAATATGGTAACCTGCATCTATAAGCGGCTGCAGTTCCACTTGTTCCTGAAAGGCTTTTGCCTCCTGAATGCCCACAATATCGAATTTATTGGAAAGCACCCATTCTGTCCAGCCTTTTTTCATGGCAGCGCGTATGCCGTTGACATTGTAGGAGACTATTTTGATTGATTTGTTCATGATATTTGGCGTATTGAGAAACTGTGAAATTAAAAGTTTTGGAAAGAAGTCAAATCAAAGCGGACAATTGTTTTTTCAGTTCAGAAAGTTTTTTGTATTATCGCTTGTTAATTCACTGCTGTTTTTGGCAAATATTTGTATTTGACTGACAGTCAGTATAGTGTAACAATGTTAGAATTCTTTTGTTTGTTCTGACTACAAAATAGTAACTTTTGTCTGACAACGGCAAACACAATTCCCAAAATTTTCCCGGAATAGCTGTTGTCATTCTTATTTGTCATTGATTTTTCAAATCAATAAAAAACCGGCCCGTGCTGCTTAAAGATTTATTATTCAAATATACAACAGATGCTTCGCGATTTTTGGTGGTCGACAACATGATGCTCCACTATCGGGAAGAGGGAGAAGGTGAACCTTTGCTTTTGCTGCATGGGGCTTTTTCGTCGCTGCATACTTTCAATGAGTGGAACAAACATCTGAAAAAACACTACAGAGTTATCCGGCTTGATCTTATGGGATTTGGACTTACAGGTCCCAATGATACAAGCGATTACACGATGGAAAACCATATTAGGGTACTCAAAGCTTTTCTGAATATCATAAAAGTAGATAAATGCCACATTGTGGGCAATTCATTGGGTGGCTGGCTGGCTTGGGAATTTGCCTACCGTTATCCGCAAAAGGTTGCAAAGCTTGTTTTGATGGATGCTGCCGGTTTTTTAGAGGAGGAAAACATTCCGCTTCCATTCAAATTGGCCCGTACCCCGATGTTTGGTCGTGTAATAAAATATGTAGTCCGCCGACAAATTTTGGAGCAGTTCCTGCGACAGGTTTATTTCGATCAGAGCAAGGTGACAGAACAGCTGGTGACGCGTTATTACGAACTGTTTATCAGAGATGGTAATCCCGATGCTTTTTTAAAATTGGTGAATACACCTTACACCGATAATACGCCTGCGCTTAGACATATTGCGAATGAAACATTGATTCTTTGGGGTCGCGAAGATATGTGGATTCCGGTGCATAATGCCTACCGTTTTCATTCCATGCTGCGCAATTCCAAACTGAAAATTTATCCGCAGGTTGGACATGTTCCTATGGAAGAAATTCCAGATGAATCATTGCTTGACGTGATGAATTTTTTGGAAGCTGTAGGAGAATATGCAGTGAAACAGTTGGAAGATTAAGCCTTTTAGTAGCCAGGAACCAGCAATTTAGTTCCCAGGAGATAGATTTCTTCTGCAGATCTATAATTTACCGCAAAGAACCGAAGTAATTTATAGAGCTCGCATAGCTCGGTTCGCAAAGTATTGAAGAAAAACCAAATTATATTAAGCATCCAAGAACCGAACGGAGTGAGCTCTACAATTTTGAAGGAAAGAAGAGCTACGAACAAATAACAATTCAAAATTATCTAAGAAATTCTGGAAAAATAAAAGTAACTCAGTACCAAGTACGCTCTACCCTCTACAAAGTACCAAAAAAATTACTTGATTACTTGAAAAAATATCATCCCTTCGGGATTAAAAGCCTAAACCAATCTCGTTATTTTCCTGATACCTGATACCCTCTACCAAGTACCTCTACCAAGTACAAAATACAAAATACTCAATTTATATGTCAGACAATAATTTAAACGAAGAAAAGAAAGAAACGCTCAATTTCATTGAACAGATAATCATTGAGCACAATAAAACCGGAAAATTTGAAGGGCGCGTTCATACCCGCTTTCCTCCGGAACCCAACGGATACCTGCACATAGGTCATGCAAAGGCCATCTGTGTAAGCTTTGGCATTGCCCAAAAATTTGGCGGCAAAACCAATCTGCGCTTCGATGATACCAATCCGGATACTGAAGAGACAGAATTTGTGGAAGGTATCAAACGCGATGTGCGCTGGCTTGGCTTTAATTGGGAGGGAGAGGAACTCTATGCTTCCAATTATTTCCAAACCTTATATGATTATGCAGTACAGCTAATCAATCAGGGCGATGCCTATGTCGATTTTTCGTCAGCAGAAGTAATGGATACGGAGAAAAAAGCCGGAAAAGAAAGTCAGTACCGCAACCGCAGCGTAGCTGAAAATCTTTCAGATTTTGAGAAAATGCGTATTGGTGAATACGAAGAAGGTACTTGTGTACTGCGTGCCAAAATCGACATGAATGCGGATAACTGGCTACTGCGCGACCCGCTGCTTTACCGTATCAAGAAAATGGCGCACCACCGTACCGGCGACAAATGGAACATTTATCCGATGTACGACTGGGCACATGGTCAATCCGATTCTATCGAAGGTATCACACATTCGCTCTGTACACTCGAATTCGAACCGCACAGAGCACTTTATGATTGGTGTATCCAAAAATTGGGTATTTATGCACCGCAGCAGATTGAGTTTTCACGCCTGAACGTCAATTACACGATCACTTCTAAACGCAAGTTGAAGGAATTGGTGGAAAAAGGCCATGTAAAAGGCTGGGACGATCCACGCATGCCAACTATCACTGCCATGCGCCGTCGGGGTTATACGCCTGCATCTATCCGAAATTTTATCGAGAAAGCCGGAGTCTCTAAACGGGAGCAGCAGATTGACATTTCGCTGCTCGATTTCTGTGTGCGTGAAGACCTAAACAAAGTGGCTACCCGTGCCATGTGTGTACTCGATCCGATAAAAGTCATTATCACTAATTTTCCGGAAGGAAAGGTGGAAATGATGCATGTGGAAAATAATCAGGAAATGGAAGGCAGCGGTTCACACGATGTCCCTTTCAGTGCTGAGATTTACATTGAACAGGATGACTTTATGGTCGATCCGCCCAAGAAATATTTCCGTCTCGCTCCGGGTCAGATGGTACGCCTGAAAGGTGCCTACATCATCCGTTGCGATCATCATGTTACAGATGCCGAAGGCAAAGTTACGGAAATTCACTGCAGTTATATCGAAAATAGCCGAAGCGGCGAAGACACAAGCGGGCTAAAAGTAAAAGGTACCCTACACTGGGTGTCTGCAGCTCATGCAGTGCCAGTGGAACTGCGTTTGTACGAAAGATTGTTCTCAAATCCGGAACCGGGCTCATCCGATAATTATTTGGATGATTTGAATCCAAATTCCCTGCAAATCACAACCGGCTACGCCGAGCCCTTCCTGAAATCGGCTAAGCTCGAGGACCGTTTTCAGTTCATGCGCATCGGATATTTCTGTTTGGACAGTGACAGTACTGAATCTAAATTGGTTTTCAACAGGACTGTGAGTCTGAAAGAAGGATTTTAATAGCAACCCCAAAATTAAAATCATATTAATTTCCATCACCCTACAACAAAGCAGATTTTTATGAAAAAACTAGCCTTCCTGCTGCTGTTGTGCGTATTCAGTGCATTTATGTCTGATAAAAACGAAAAACTTGAATCCCAATTGGGCGGCATACAGAAAGAAGTTCTGAAATGGTATCAGGAACTCAACGATTTTAAAAAATGGGATACCGACAATAACGGCTTTTTGGATGTGGCAGAAAAAGCTGCTTTGGATGCCGGAAAAAAAGAAATCCTCCTGATATTGAAGAGGTTATTGGATGTCTCAAAACTGAAAGGGCTGAATATGCCTTTTGCGGGGATTGTGGAGAAGATGTTAGAAAAAACAGTGAAAGATTCAGTCTTGGATATTCCCAAAAGAGGATTTGCAGAAATTGTTGAAGAGATAATTGCAGGCTATAAAAAAGCAATACTCGAATTAAAGAATGACGAGGTTTCATCAGTTCTAAAAATCAAAAATGACTATAGTTGGGAATCAAAGTTTATTTTTTCAACCCACAACGATAAAATCATAATCGATTTAAAAGCTGATTTTCTAAAGGTTTTAAATAGCTCCGGGGGCAAAACAATTGATGAACTGGCAGGTTTGCTGAATGAAATGTTGAATTCATACAGTGAAGATAATGTCAGTAAATATTACAGCAAGGAATATAAAGGAAAGGCAATTACAGCTTCTATTATTAATGGAATGTTCCCCTCCACTGAAGAGTTAAAAAAAGCAATTGAGAGTGGTATAGACAAAACGGACGAGGTCAAAAAGAAAGAAGAAGAGGTCAAAAAGAAAGAAGAAGAGGATGCATTCGAAAAATTTAAGGCGTTTTTTACCGCCGGCATGGCCAATGAGAAAGATAAAATTGAAGCAATTTCAACATTGGGTGATACTGCATTTCTTGATTTCAGGATTATGAATGTCGAGATGCTGCATTCCAATAAAAGGGAAATATCCTCCGTTGCTTATTCCGAAGGCTTTAAAGAATATGTTGTTGCAGGGTTAATAATATTTGTTAAAAGTAAAAAGTTGTGTTCTGCCGCCGAGGCTAAAGTTGAGGCCAAGAAATTATTGGATGATTTTTGTGAGGAAAACTCATTGCGGGAATTATATCGGCTTTACAAACAAAAAAAGCAGCATAGCTACCCCAGTGGCTTTGCTTCATGTATTAATCAATCAACGGTTTCCATAGATTTAAAAAATTTCGAGAACCACTTCAAAACAGCTTGGGCAGATAAGGCAGTTTCAGCAGTTGACAGTTTTCAAAGAGAATTAAAGTCTAAAGGTTTAAATTTTAAGGCCGATAGGGCACTGTTGGAAAGTAACCTTAAAAGGATTTTAGGTGTCGGAATTGGAAAAAATAATACACAACCGGGGTTGGAAATTCACAAAACTTTCATGGCACTTATACCTGCCGACAATATTTTGGATTATGCGGTCATAGACAGTTGCTGGGAAAAGACAATTGCAGAATCTGTCAAACCTGATTTTATGAATAACCTCTGTTCCAAATATTTTATTGAAGGAGCAGCAAATACCTATGATATTGAAGAGGCAATTAATAGCATTGACAGCATTTTGCCAAATATCGATGCAATAGCAGTTGAATTATATAATTCCAGATATTACGCTAAACCGCTGCCAAAACCGAAAAGTGAAAATCCGCTGATGATAAGGGTAACGATTAATAAAGTAGGCAGAGAAAAACAATTAATGGATCTGGTACTTGACATTCCTTTAAGGTTTGAAGTCCGAAAGGCAAAGAACAATGAATTGCTTTACCACCCTGTTCCTTCAATGGATCTTTCAAATGTTACGGTAAGAAACGCTTTTGGTTTTTCCGTCTCTGCTGTACAAAAAGTTTATGTAGGCAAAACCATTGACGATACCAAAAATGGGTTTTTGGAAACAAAAACTGATTATTGCTGGAGGTTAACTGTCATTGACACTTCGGAACAAACAGTGATACAGGAACCTAAAGTTGGAGAAATGATTATGGTGGATGCAAGTATGGGAAAATTGACCGGCTTGGATGAAGTTGGTATAGATCCCTTGGGATTTAGTATAAAATTTGTGGGTAATGAAAATGGACACTGTGAAAAAATACTGGGAAAAATAACCTTGATGGGACTTCCTTTTGTCGTTGGATGGGGCAAAGAAGGCGCAATCGGCTATTTCGAAAATCCTATGGCTTTCAAAGAGGCTGAACTGCAATACAAATATGGCAACCAAAATTTGGACCTCTATATTTCCTGTCAGGTCAATACTTTTATTGGCACAGATTATTCCATTAATGTCGATGCTAACAAGATTAAGTTGGGGATGCAGGATGGAAGTTTTGTGCCGGAAGGATTGAATTTAAATGAAAAAAGTTCGCAGGTTATTACAATTGAAAGACCCGGAAAAGTGCAATAATAATAAGTTTTTTTAAGTTACAGAAGATTAGAATGCTATTTAAAAATCCATCCTTATTACTTACAAAACTTATAAATCTATGCCACATCTGTTTCACTGGAAAGGTTACCGAAATAGCCTATGACATTCCTATTGGAGTGAAAAGTCAAAATGTGAAACTGCTTCAGCGGTCACGGCAGCAGATGGCAGCTTTACCATTCATGTACCTAATAAAAATAAGGAATTCTATAGATTCAGTTTTTCCAAAAAGGGTTATATGAGTGATTATTTGGACAGTATCCCTGCCAAAAGCGAAAAAATTTATATCAGTCTGATGAAAAAGCAGAAATAATTTCTAATACTAATAATATTGAATTACTGGTGTAACATACAGTAAATACAAATAGCTCAGGGGTTCCTTGGGCTATTTTCGTTTTTTGGACGGGCATTGGTATGATACCCGAATCTGTCATTAGAAATTCTATTCACTACGTGGAGCCCTTCGGGGTTAGCTTCGCGTTGACTTCGGGGTTCGCTGCGCGGAGCGTTCACTGCGTGTAGCCATGGGGTTCGGGTTCCGTCTAACTTACAAATAAAAGGGAACTTTTAAAATTTGACAATCGTAAAACTGCCAAAAAATCAAGCAATTGGCAAAATAAACTACTACGCAGGAGACCACTTTTGAAGTGTCGCAGGTCAGAGAAAATTGGGCATGAGTGGAAATATAATGCCAGAAGTATCGACAGCGACGCCCAATTTTATCGTTAGGAATGGGTTGTGAATATGTTAACAAAAGGAACGCAGATTTTTTTGGTAATAACAAGGCGCAAAACATAGGCGGAGTGGTGCTCCGGCGAGGCTTTGCAACGATGTTAATATCAAAAAAAACAAATGAACTTGTTATATATATTGACAACTCATTCCTAAACTGCGACTTGATTTTTTGTTTCTTTTTTATCAAAAAAAAAGAAAGCCTCCGGCAGGAAAAGAATTCTCAAAATCGTTGATTTACAATTTCAAAAGGCCAATACCATTTAAAAGCTTTTTTTAGCTACGGAGCCTGTGGCTTGAAATTTTTAATGTTCATTTTAGATAGTTAGCAAAATCAATTCTATGAGTCAATGCCATCACTAGTTTCCGGGATAATTTTTAATAAACACTTCGGTTCATCTTTTAACTATTTCGGATCATTCAATTCTATAGACACAACCACCTGTCCGTGATCCGACTGCCAATTCGGTACACGTTCCCCACTTAGTGTTTCGTCAATCAAATGATCATTGAATACGCGTACACTGCCTACCCGACCTATGTTTTTGGGGTTTTCTTTTACCAGTTCCTGACTCACCATGATATGGTCCAAAGCCTCATAATGTCCGTTGTAAATATGGGTAAAATAGACGTCGGAATAAGACATACGTGCCTGAATATCTTTTACATGATAGAGCAGCGTATCCCAGATTTCCAATTTTCTTTCCATAGGCATGTGACGGAATGGAGGATCGCCCGAGATGATGCGGGTTGTCACCGAATTGTGGGTATCGTTCAGGTCCCCCATCACAATTACCGGATAATCTCTTTCTTTGAGGACATTCATCAAAACTGTTCTCAGAGCATTTGCCTCGGCTGAACGCATCAACAGGGAGCGGGCCTGTCCTTTGGCAACTTCCACCGGATCTCTGCCATCAGCACCATCAGCAATCATGGGCCTTTTCGATTTCAGGTGTGCAACTACAACTATAAAATGCAGATCAGGTCTTACCTGAACGGTACATTTCAAAACCGGTCTGGAAAAATTAGTAAAAGGAATCGTCAAGCCATCTACAACCAACTGTTCCGGAAATTCATTAAAAACCTGAAAGTCAGTAATTGGGAAACGGGAAAAAAGCCCAACCGAAGGCAGTCCTTCTTTGTTATGCCCTACTACAATTCTGGCATTTTCATAATTAGGATTATCATTCAGAATATTGCGCAGCGCCGATTCGTGAAACAATTCCTGAAAGCCGACTATATCAGCATTCATGGCATCCAATTGCTGATTTATCCAAGCTTTTTTCCTGCTAAAATCTTCTCCGCTTATTTTCTGTTTGTTATAATAGAGCATCTCAGGCACAGTAAGATTCAATAAATTGAAAGTGCCAATTCTAATTATGTTTTTTTCATTCATTGTATATTCTGATTTTTATTGGCATGAAATTATAAAAAAAACCGACAGATAACTTTATTTCTGTCGGTTTTATGGAAATTTATTTTAAATCGCCGGGACTATTTAAAATCCAATCTTACAAACTGACTTTTTTTGCCTTTAACGGCTTGGATAAGAATGCTGTTCTGACTAATCTGTAAATTGTTTTTTGGTCGGATGATTGTATCCTTTCTGCGGGCCTTGAATAGCTGTTTGCGTTCAACTTTTCCTTCTTTATTAACTGTTGCAGTAACAACATTGGCACCTTTGGTTGGTCCGATAAAGGCTTTATAATCCTTAGGTTCTTTTTCTAATGTATTTCTACCGTTGTCATTGTAAATAAAGAAAAGCTCCTTTCCGCCATTAACAAAGGCATAAGAAGAGTAAAAGCCGCCATCGTTTGTTGTACGCTGCATTTTATGAATTTTGTGCGCCCAGTCTATATCCCCTTCCGGAGTTACATTGATAACCAAAATATCATTATAACGATAGTGGTAATTGGTGCGCATTGTTACTGCTCCGGTGGAAGAAGTGGTAGTCGTCGTCGTTGTGAACCAATAATATTGTTCTGCCACTATTACTGCACCACCGTCAGTTCTTGGAATCAATTCATCGAAAGTAAATTGGTAGAGATTTACATCCTTTCCTTTTTCCAATCTTTTTTCAATTTTTTTAGCCTTTCTTTCGCTCAAATTTTCTGTGAGCATATCCAATTCAAATTCTTTGAAACTTTCTTTTTTGACTTTACCGTTTTCAGAATCAAGTGATAAGTAATAAATTCCATTTACCGTTGTTGTCTTGCGGTCTTTTGAGTAAAAGCCGGTACATATCAATTTTCCATTTGCACTGATATCCAATTTAAGATCTGTAAGGAATTTATCCTCTACTTTCAGTTCCGTTTCAAAAACCTTTCCGCTTGCATTGAATTTGAATAACTTGAACTCATAATTTGGTCTTCCGCCGGCATCCCAAGTCTTTCTTTTTTCAGGATAAAGGACACCCATCATATAGAAATTTCCGGCCTCATCCAAACATCCGTCCAAAATTTCAAAAGCAGCACTTTCGTAAGGCATTTCAACTTTTTGTTTCCACATTTCCTTCATCCCATTGCTTCCGTCAAGCATAGTAAGTTCATACTTTTCATTTTTGTCTTCAGACTTGAAAATATGGTCAAAAGTATAGTTTTTAAATAGCAGGACTTTTGTTTCCTTTCTTGAAGTTATCAACTCGAGACCTGCAATACTGAGCGTGGAACCGAATAGGCTGGAATTGGATGAAATTCTGGCCGCAGATCCTCTGTCATTTACTTTTTCAGATAATTCTCCCACAATACGTGGTTCTTCCAGAGCATTCAGCTGCTTGTCAAAGGTCTGAACGCGCATTATTTGTCTTTTTTCTTTGTATATATACTGTGTAGTGAATAGAAAAATCTTGTCATTATTTGGATAAAAAGCGGTAAATGAAACCCATTTTTCACCTTCAATTCTCAATGGAACTTCCTTTTTTAACAAGAATTTACTGTCATAATGTCTTATAGCAGATTCGCCCTGCATATTAAACAGGGTTGCACGTTTAGTGTACTCATATGTGTAATAACCGCCCTCTCCGTCAAAACCGACGAGTTGATCAGAAACACCAGTTCTGCTTTTTTTAATAGGTCCCCAAGCGGCATCAACATTGGCTTCCAACAATGGAATTTCTTCAACTTTTTGGGCAAAACAGCTTAGGCCAGTCAAGGCCGTAATCATTAAAATAAAGATTTGATTTTTCATTTTTAATTGTGAGTGAGTGATAAAGATTTATTATACTGTATATTACCAGTACCAATAGGTCCAGCAAATATAGGCTCCAACTGCAAAAAGGACAATTCCAAGTGCAATCAGTCCCCAAAAAAGCAGCGGAATCGTTATAAAAAAACGATATATTGATAAATATATAATTATTGAAGCACCAATTCCCAATGCAATCCATCCCAAATAGAATGGGTCGGGGCCATAATTTGGTTTTGCTTTTTTGCTTTTTGCTTTTTTAGGTTTTTGAGGAAGCGGCTTTTTTTCAATGAGCTGTTCATAGTCTGCAGTCAGTTGACTACTGTATGCATAAGATTTTGTGCCTGCCAATAAAAATAAGAAAAGCAGGACGGAACAGAGAATTGAGTTGCGCATGATTGGTTGACTTTTGCCCGAAATAAAGCAAAATAAAGCGTAAACACAAACAATAACCTTGAGCTAATTTATAAATTCGATTCTAAATTTATAATATCTTCAAAATAAAAACCTTATATCATAATTTTTCAGCGACACCAAAAAAAGCGGAACCGATTATCGATTCCGCTTTTACAGCTATACTAAATAGTGTTTAATATTTACAAACTTTTCAGTACTCTGTACACCTCATCCACATTCAATTCCTCAACTGAATTGACAGTTGCACAGACCTTCATGAGATATTCATCCTGTTTATTGCCCTGAGATTTGGCATAGGAATAGGAGACTTCGGGTGAAAAGGTCACAAGAGCATACTTTGAACGGTAATCCGGGTAATTATTTTCAATAAGGTGTTCCAATTTTCGCTTGAGCTGAAAAACAGGATCTGCTACCTTATCGCGCATTTCATAGAAATTTTCGACTGCCAAATCTCCTATAGCATCGCCGTTTACTTTCCGAAGCGCTTCATATTCCGAAAGTATTTTGTCCCAGTCTGATCCGTATTTATCGATACACTCATTGAGGATGCGGCAATCCTCGAAAGAGGCATTCATGCCCTGTCCGTAAAAAGGCACCAGCGCATGCGCTGCATCGCCCACCAATACAGCGGATGCACCGATTCTCCAGGGATAACATTTCAAAGTACCCAGTTTTCCTACCGGATTATTGTGGTATTCCTCTTCAATATCCAGCATATGCGGCAGAGCATTTGGAAATTCATTTTGCATGAAAGTTTTAAACTTTTCAAAAGTATCCATTGAGGCAAAGCTTTCAGCACCCTCATTGGCATAGAAAAGTGTGCAGGTAAATGAACCGTCGAAATTTGGTAGGGCAATGAGCATAAAAGAAGCGCGTGGCCAAATATGTAAAACATCTGTAGCTATGCGGAAACCGCCGCCATCGGCAGGTGGAATGCTCAACTCTTTGTAGCCATGATCCAACCAGGCAATATTGGATATGTAGCCGGGCATCTGTTTCTCCATACTGCGGCGGATAGCTGAGTTGGCGCCATCAGCACCTATAATCAGATCCGCTTTAACAGTATATACTGCACCGCTTTCAGCATCTTTCAGTACCATGCTTTTGTTGTCAAAATCGACGTTCAGCACCTCATGTCGGAAATAAATATTGACATTTTCGTATTGTTCGGCAGCTGTCATCAGAATCTTATTCAGATCTCCTCGTGAAATTGAGTTAATATACTCACTGTTATCGCGTCCGTAAGGCGCAAAAACAGTATTGCCTGCTTTGTCATGCACCATTCTGCCGGGCATTTTTACAGAGCCTTTCAAAATCTCGTTTTCAAGACCCACTTCGTGAAGTGTTTTGATACCGCGCGAGGACAACGCCAAATTGATTGATCGACCTGCGCTGATTGTTGTTTTGCGCATGTCGACACGACTTTCATAAATATCAACTTTCCAACCTCTTTTGGCGAGGTAAATTGCCATGAGCGATCCGGCAAGGCCGGCTCCTGAGATAATAATATGCATATTTTTTTATTTGAGAATTTGAAAACCGAACGGAGTAAGCTCCGCACAGCTAATTTGAGAATTGAACTCTGACACTATAATTTTAATTACCTATTATGTCAAACAAAGCAAATTATTGCCGCCCGAATACTTGTTCGCCTGCGAAAGTACAACTTTTAATGCTGGAAAAAATTGAGTAATATCAGTTTTTTATCTCTTATTATTAAAATTTATCAAAAATATAAAGAAGTGCCCGATTAGTAATAATTTTAATAGTTTTGAGGGTGAAATTATTCTATAATCATTATTTTTATTGACATTCAGCTTATCAATTATTTTAATGCAACACTGTTATGTCTGCATAAGTTTGATTTCTAAAACTCAAAAAATGAATATATTAGAACCAATAGCCTTTAAATCTGTAAATATTTCCAACAATGCTAGTCTTTACATCCTTATTGCAGTCAATCTCATTCCTATTCTAGGAGTGCTGTTCCTGAGTTGGTCTCCGATGGAGGTTGTTTATCTCTATTGGGCAGAGACAGTTATTATCGGTTTTTTCAATATTTTCAAAATGGCTCTTGCAGGAAAAAATGGATTCGAATTAATATTGTTGAAATGCTTTATGATCCCTTTTTTTATTGTTCATTTTGGCATGTTTACACTGATTCAGGGAGTATTTATTATGTTGATGGACCCTAAGCTTAAGACTTATATCTTAACAGGTAAACCCATGCCGGAATTTTTAGTAATCGATTCTCTATCATCCACTTTACATACATTGTTTTGGCCTTTACTATTGCTTTTTGCAAGTCATTTTTTTTCCTTTTTTTGGAATTATGTCGGCAAGAAAGAATATGTTGGCAAAGACCCAGGAAATTTAATGGTTAAGCCTTATTCCCGAATTATTGTCCAACAACTCGTTGCTATTTTAGGTACCTGTCTGATACTTTCAATCAACAATGGACGAGTTACTATAATGCTTTCTATCATAATTGCCAAAATTTATGCAGATATAAGGGGCCATAAACGTGAACACAAGCCCAAAACACCCGCCAATCAGCCTGCAACTTCGCCCGACAAGGTTTCATAATTGCTGAGTTTATCCAATTCCAGTACCGTATTGCCGTCCTCATCGGTGTAAAACATGGGTTTAAATTTTGCATCCCATACCAATTCTTCCCATCTGTAGGAATTGTAGGAGCGAACTATATTTGAAAAGGTTTCATCATAAGCCTGCACAATGACCAAAAATTCAATATCCTGCCTTTGACAGCTTGTTTTATCCCAGCCGTTAAAAGGACTCTTTTCATTGATTGGATGTACAATTGTCCAATTTATGGGCATCATAGGTAAAAACTCCCTTTCCAGCTCTATTGTGCGGTACTGCCGAAACAGGCGACCATTGGCATCTGTTTCTACCCAGGTCATGATCATCAGCGCCTGTAAATCTGCCAATACATTTTTTCGATTATTGACAATACGGAACATCAGCGCCTGCTGATTGTTTGCATAAGGTGCAATCAGCGCCACTTTGCTGTATCTGATATTGGCACTGGGTCGGGAAAACCTGGAGAAGAGCAACCCTGTTGCCAATGCAAAACTTAACAATCCTACCAAAGCACCTATTGTTGCCAAAACATTAGCCCCAAATCCAACTGGACTGATCCCGCCATAACCGACAGTTGTCAGGGTTTGTGCGCTGAAGAAAAATCCAATCCAGAAAGGGTGAAAATTCAGATTGTTATGAGCCAGCTGTTCTACTCCGATCAGCCAATAACCAAAAGCAAAGAGAAAATTGATACTCAGGTAAAAAAGAATGACCATAAGAAAAAATTTCTTCCAGCTCATGAGCACCAACCACTGATACACATTCAGCCGCTTTGCTCCTGCTCCTCCGCGAAGAATATTGAAACTCCCGTCACTGTTGATCAGCCGCCGGGAGTTTCCGTTTACCAATGAACTGAAGCCGAGGTCTTCAAATTCATCCTTTAATATATTAGTATTTTTTTGGGCCATTTTTTATTTAATTTTCACGCAGTCCGATTCTCTTATTTTGACAATATTCCCATTTTCCAGACCAATGAGCTCATTCTGATTTACTGCGGCAGTTTTACAACTAATTACTGTAAAATAGACCGTTCCCTACTTTTTGACTTTAAATATAAATCATCCTCTGCCTAACTTTCAATTTCAGAAACAACCCACAGATGGCCATATTTGGACATTGGATGTTGAGAGCTTGTATCAAAAATACAAACAATTGATAACGCTAAAACATAAAAATAGTTTTTCACAGTTTCGGGTTAAGTTATTCCATAAAAGTACAACAAAGCCCGAATTTAATATAAATCAAATAATTTTTTAATATGATTATGAGTCGATTAACTATACATAGAAATGCACGCTGAAAAAAAATCAAATTTATTAGTAAAATCGCTCTATCTTTGTCCTATTCAATTTCTCCTCATTAGGTGAAAATTAGTCTGCTATGGCGCTTTAGTTATACAGTCTATTTTCTTAAAAGGGAAGCGGGTGAAACTCCCGGACTGTCGCGCAACCGTGTTGTACAATTATTGAGTATTCATTATTGAATATTTAATTTTGTCCTGAGTCGGATACCTGCCTTAATAGATTTGAGATATCAGATTTGAGATATTAGCTTACAATTCTAAAATCCTGCATCTGAAAATCTGAAAATCTAAAGGAGAAGAGAAGCTTTCGCGTCAAAAGCTTGCTCTGCTCGGTATTATAGTTACTTCTCCCGAAGGCCTGATTGTCCGGAAAATCAAGGCTGTTTCAGTTGAAAGTACCATTACTCCTTGTCGGCAGGTTTTGACAGCTTGAGTAATGTTATTTTTTCAATCAAAAACAGCATGAACATGGCTATCAAAACTTTTTATTATTTCCCATTTATTCTTTTTTGTTTTTTTGCAAAAAATATTGATGCACAACAACTTATTGTCGTCAATGGCGGTCTGTTCGGTTCTTCTACCGAATTTGCCAATGTAGGTATTTACAATTCTGCCAACGGAAGTTACAGCAATTTGGACACTATCCGCACAAATTCCGTACAGGATGTATTGGTGGAGGACAACCGATATATTTATGTGGCAGCGCAGGACAGTATTGTGAAGTATGATCTTTGGACATCCGAAAGGGTTGCTGCTGCTCAATTTGGAGCCACAAGCACAATTCGACTAGGCCTTTATGGCGAAAAATTAATTGTCGGTAATTGGTATGGTGCCTCGGAGGGTAATCTTAGAATATTCGATAAAAACAGTCTCAGTTTTATCGATAGTATCCCCGAAATCAGTAAAGGAGCAACAGATTTTTCAATCATTGGCAACAAAGTCTTTATCGCCCAAAACAATACTAATGCAAACTATGCTGATACACTGGGCTATATCGCAGTGGTAGATCTCGATAATCTGAGTTTCCTGCGCTATGATACGCTCTCCTCTGTTGGCGATGAAATCGGCAGGCTGGTAAATGTGGGCGATACGATGCTTTACAGTATCAATGGCATCAGCAGTACAATTTCTAGCCTGCACATTGCCGGTGGCGTTAAAAATACAGTTGCAGCCGCCGCTTTACTCAATCCAAAAAGCACCGGCAAATCAGTTTTTTTCGATGGCATAAAATGGTATCTGCCCTTTAACAATGGTATCGGAACCTATGATTTAGTGAATAATTCGGTTATCAATGCCGATATTGTAATCCCTCCGGCAATTACAGCACCTGGTGCACCTGCTACTTATTTTTCATTTGCAGTGGACCCCGATTACAATAAAATCTATGTTTCTATTTTTGATTTTGTAACGCAACAATATAATCAAGGGCTGATTTACAATCTGAATGGTGACAGCATTGGCGTATTTCCGGTCGGCTTCTCTCCCGAGGTGCTCGATGTACTGAAGAGTTCGGTGGTCATGAACAATGCGGAAGTCCAAAATGCAGCAGAAATAAGTATTTTCCCTAATCCTGTTACAAATTTTATCAACATTGTACACAATGAATCCATTAGTAACCTTGAAATTATCGATTTGAATGGCAAAGTCCTCAAAAGGTGCGAAGCTATTGAAAAAAGTACAGTCAGTATAGACCTTTCAAATTTGCCAACGGGTATTTACTTTGCCAGAATCGGCAGTAAGGTTAAAAAATTTATAAAAATTTAGTTGATGTACGCGGCTGCTCTCTGTTTTTAAAGTTTTCAGGGGGCAGCATTTTAAATCTCAACAGCATGCGAATATTTTTCATTTATATCCTCCTATTTTTAAGCAATGCTGCTATAGCACAATTTTCACCTGCTGCCGGAATGCCAGGCAGCACTGCCATGCACAAAGATTCCGTTCAATGGGCCTGTTGGGCCAATAACTGCACTGTGAATCGGGGTTACATGAATATCAGCAATCAGGGACTCGGTCCGGCTATTTCCGGTACGGAGACAGATGCCGTCGGTCCTGCAGCTGATGGTGCGGTTCTCAGTCTGGGAGATGGCGGTACAGCTACGCTAAGTTTCCCCTACCCGATCGGAAATGGCCGCGGATCGGACTTTGCTGTTTTTGAAAATGCTTTCAGCAATACTTTTTTGGAACTGGCATTTGTAGAAGTGAGCAGTGACGGTATAAATTTTGTCCGTTTTCCTGCTGTTTCCAATTCCGATACTGCTGTTCAAATCGGTACTTTTGGTGCAATTGATGCCACTGAAATTCATAATCTTGCGGGAAAATACCGCTATGGCTATGGTACCCCTTTCGATTTAGAGGATTTAAAAGATGCCCCCGGGATTGATATTGAAAATATCACTCATGTCCGAATTATAGATGTGGTGGGCAGTATAAATCCCGAATATTGCAGTCGCGACAGTCGCGGAGTTATTATCAACGATCCTTGGACAACGCCTTTCAATGAAGGTGGATTTGATTTAGATGCAGTTGGCGTAATTCACGTGCTGAGCCAAAGTGCTGTAAGTTTTACAGACAATTTTAAACCGAAATTTTATCCAAATCCAATTCAGAACGATTTAATAATTGAATCTGACATTTCTGTTGATTATGAGCTGTATAATCTGCAGGGTATCTTAATCAATTCAGGCATTGTCGATTCTAAACTTACCTTAAATTGTGCAAATTGGCAAAGTGGAATTTATATGCTTAAAATTGGCAATAAGAGTCATAAGATTCTGAAAATCTAAGAAATTTACCGACAGGGTGCGCAAAGTTTTACGCAAAGAAATGCAGTAGGTTTAATTGCTAATACAATCATAATAAATTATTTTACTACCAAATGTGAGAAAACATGTAAGATTTGCTAGTGTATTTTTAAAAATAATCTATAGTATAAATCATTCTAAAGCATTGTTTTTAATTACTATATGATTTTTTAAAGGCTAACTATGTCGCCGATAAAATCATTGTATTCTATTTTTTAGAGGGGCCTTTTGAAAAATATCTATCGGATATTAATCTCGTCTGTTAGGCGTAACTTTGTCATATAATTATAAACACGGAAATAACCTAGTCATCCACATAAATCACAGATTTACACAGATTTTTAACAAAATACGGATTTATTTTTCACAGAAAAATGCGGATGAATTCTGCCCGAAGCTGAGGCATAGGGAGCCAAAGAAAGTAACTTCTTGAAACATAAAAGGTGCTTAAAAAGTCATTTGTAAAATAATGCTACGGTAATTTGCCAAAATCAATTTGTGGTCTAGAATTAGTATTGTTGTAGTTGAAGATGGTGTTAGGTTGAGAAACTTCATCGAAGAATCCACCCATTTTCAGAAAAAAGCCATTCCGTGTGGTACCACCAGTTGCATCGATACGGTTGCCTTTGCTATATGTCGCGTCAACTGTTAGTTGTGCTTGATTTATTTTGTGCCATTCGCCATTATACACCCATTGGTTTTTGAACTCAACCTCACGTGTCAAGTAGCCTTGATTTGGATTGAAGTTTTCTAAGAAGCTATGAAAATCATTCAAATAAGTGTTTGTTTTAGGGCGTTTGAAACTAGCTACTAATTCCCAAGAATTATTTTCAGGAGCAAAGAACCAAGCTGTATAAACCGTATTACCTTTTCCGTCGGGTTGTCCTTTCAATAAAAACTTGTAGGTTTCATCTGCCTTCCAATTGAATCGTAAGAAACTTTGTCCTCCAGAACCCTCGTTTCCAAATTCACCCGTATCGACATTTTTCCCTTTTTTCAATAAAACAATTTTTTGATCTTCAGGAATTTCATTTGGTTCGTCTGTTTCGAAAGGACTCCAAACAGAGAATAGCACACATCTTTCGGTCGGTGAATTAACTTGAATTCCAAAATAACCTTCTCTAAAGCCATTTGCCATATAAAAAGAACCAATAATATCTTGCCCTTTCGGTACACGGATCTCATTGTAAAAGTACGTTGTGTTTTCTACTTGTGGATCGTAACCCATATGGCAGGATGGCCCTCTACGTGTCCAATAAAAGTCTTCTTTATCACTTACATATACCACACCATCAGTTGTTGCTGTTCCTTCCAAGATTAAACTTTCGATATCCACATTTCCGGTAGTTGAAAGAAAGTCTAAATGCTTGTAGCCTTCTTTGCTAATCATAAAATTTCCAATTGTAACTGTTTGATAATCTTTGTTGGCTATTTTTAGTTTTACCTGCTCCTTACCAAACCCTATAGTAAGTTCAGCAGGTTTGACCTCCAACACTTTTGCTGTCAATTTGATTACCAAATTACCAGTGCTTTTCAGTTTAAAATAGGTGCTTACTTTGGCCGTATTTGGTGATATTATTACCGAATTACTTTTTACAGCTGTATTATCATGTTTATAATCAATTTCAAATGAATTTCCAGCTAAAAGAATTAAATAAGGTGATTTTTCAAACTTTTGTGCTTGGCAAGAAATATTTACCAATACAATCAAACAAAGTACATTTAATAATCTCATCATATTTTTAAATTCTAATGGTATCAAAATATCAATTTTTTAATAAGAAAACTCTGAACGGGCAAGAAGAATAATAATTTACAAAATGTAACAAGGACATGTTAAATAGGTTGTTTAAAGTTGTAATATTTTAGTGCTCATTTATCTACGAAGTCATTTTTATCTCTTATTTAAGGTTTTAAGGCGAGGAATTTTAAGCTTCTAAAATCGACTTTACGTTATATAGAGTCTTCAATTGTGCTTTAAATCACAGCACCGCCCTCACCCCAAAACCCTTTTTCTTCAATAAATAAAGCAATCCTTTTTTGCCGACCAGATGCCCCGCTCCTATTACGGCAAAAAGGCTTTTTGGGGAGGCAATTTAGGCAATTTTATCCGCCATAAGGAAAATCCTGTTGTATCGTAACAATTTGCGCATTACCGTTGCCTTGTCCGATTTTAATTCGTCGAGACTGACTAACTCCTCAGCAAGGGTATTGAGCACGGTAAATTGGGAAGCTATTGAAGTTGGTTCTGAGTTTCAGAAAGATCAGCTCCTGACAAGGCTAACTTGGACAAAACTGCCTACTTATTATGAGATATTTTTTATGACCTAATCATATTTTAAAACAATTTGATTTATTTTTAACACAATAAACTTGATTATAAAAACATATTGTTTTACTTTTGAGCTGTCAAGATATTTTGAAAGCGCATTGAACAGATAGCAATATGAATACTGAATTAAAATACCAACCCATCCCCTATTATGAATATGTATCGGCCGGTTTTCCCTCGCCCGCCGATGATTACATGGACAAGCCGCTGGATCTGAACGAATACCTCATCAAACATCCTTCGGCCACCTTTCTTGTGCGGGTAGAGGGCGATTCCATGCTCGGGGCCGGCATTCATCCCGATGACATTCTCATTGTCGACCGCTCGCTGACGGCCAAGGCCAACGATATCGTTATTGCCACATTGGACGGAGATTTTACCGTCAAGCGTTATGTTTCGGAAAATGGAAAGCATTTTTTAAAGCCGGAAAATCCGCGCTATAAGGCAATGGAAGTGACCAATCATCCTGATTGCCGGATTTGGGGTGTAGTGGTCTATGTCATTCACAGAACCTGACTCTCATCTCTTGTCTCCTATCTTCAAATCTCCAAATCTATAAAAAAGTGTTTGCTCTAGCCGACTGCAACAATTTTTACGCCTCCTGCGAGCGCATTTTCCGTCCCGAACTGCGTTCGAGACCCGTCCTTGTACTATCGAACAATGACGGTTGCGTGGTGGCGCGCTCCAATGAAGTGAAGCAGTTGGGCATTGCCAACGGCACACCGCATTGGCAGATTAAAGAGTTGATTGCCAAGCATAAAATTGTGGTATTTTCTTCCAACTATCAGCTCTATGGCGATATGTCGGCCAGAGTCATGGACCTGTTGGGACAGCAATGTGCCGACCTCGAAGTCTATTCTATCGACGAGGCCTTTATGCGTTTCGATTTTTATCGGCAGACGCAGCAAAAGCTGGAACAGGAAGGCAAACGAATCAAAGGTTTTGTGGAACAGTGCACCGGGATACCCATTTCCATTGGTTTTGCACCAACCAAGACCCTGGCCAAACTGGCCAATCATATCAGCAAAAAAGTCACGGCCACAGGAGTGCATATCATCTACGATCCTTTTGAGCAGGAGGACCTGATGAAACGTATTGATGTCAGCGAAGTTTGGGGTATCGGCTCGGCCTATAAGCGCAAACTCAGCGACTATGGCATAGAGACTGTCTGGCAACTGCTGCAGTGCCGCGAGCAGTGGTTTTACAAGGAATTTACCATTCAGGGGCTGCGCCTGCTCAAGGAGTTGAAGGGCATTCCCTGTATGGATCTGGAGGATTCACCCACAAGTCGGCAAAACATGGTGGTTTCCCGTGCCTTCCGCCGCGATGTATATGCTCTGGAAGAACTGCGCGAAGCCTTTGCCAATTTTGCCACCCGTCTTGGCGAGAAACTGCGTCGTTACCGACAGATTACGAGCTCTCTTTCTGTTTTTCTGCTGGTTAATCCCTACAACAACAAAAGTCCGGACGGGCGCAGGTATTTCTCGCAGTTTATTCAGCTGCCTATAGCAAGTTCAAATACACCCGAGCTGATCAATGCCGCCTGGAAGGCACTTTCGCTCTGCTTTTCTTCGGGCCGAAACTATAAGAAATGCGGTATCATGGCATATGGGCTGCAGCCTGAGGATGTTGTACAGCTATCCCTTTTCGAAGAGCCGGAACAGCACCTGAAAACCCGAAAACTGATGGCGATCACCGATAAAATAAATGCCCGTTTTGGCAATGGAACCGTAGGCTGCGCTGCGGCCCTCATCTCTAAGGACAATAAATGGCAGCGGCTAGAACAGTTTAGAAGTCCGAGGTATACAACGAGCTGGTTGGAATTGCTGAGAATTAAGTAAATCAGCTTATTTGCAGCTCCAACCCAATCCTGAGATACCTGTGGTATCAATCTTTTCTGCTTTTTTAAGCTCGGTACAGGCCTCGGGACTGCGTCCCATTTTGTGCAGAAGTACGGCTTTTTGAAAATAGAAATTGACCGGTGGTTTAGGATTATTGCTGTGCATGGCTATAAATTTATTTAAATCGGCCAAAGCTGACTCGTATTTACCCTGATGCTCTAAACAAAGTGCTCTGTTGTAATAAGCCTTTCCTTGGCGATGATCGGCTTTCAGTATTATAACACGGCTTAAATATTGTTCTGCCTTCGGACAGCTCTGCATTGTACTGTCGCTGACACATTTACTGCAATACATAAACGCAAGGTTATAAACATTGTCCAGCACAGAACTGTCCGTCTGATAGGAAGCCTCCAATTGAAGCATTGCCTCATCGCTATTAGCGCCCGGATTTGTGTTATTTGTCATGGGCTTGCGTTTCATGATTTCGTTCAGCTGTTCGTCGGTCAGATTCAAACCTCCGTCATCTGCTTTTTTTCCGCCGCAGGCGAATAGGAATATTGGTATGATGAGTGTTATTAGATATTTCATGGGAGATAAAAGATAAAAGACCTGATCTAAAATTTAACCGCAAAGAAAAAAAGAACTACGCAAAGTACGCAAAGTTCTCTAGTTGATATTTTTTAAGATTTCAAGCATTGTGAAGTAAAAAAGTGTAAAAACAGCGAAGGAAAGACTTTAGTCTTACGAAGTGCCTCTCAAGTCGCGGACTTCAGCAAGTACTGGAAAGATAAAAGACCTGATCCAACAGCAAAGATCAATAAAAAAGGACTTGTTCAAATTAAATCTGACAATATGACTTCTGCTTATCTAATACAACATCAACCTACCCACCAAACAGCTGCAAAGTATGACAGGCTGCAATTCCCGCAGTTTCAGTCCGTAAACGGCTTTTACCCAACCCGACAGCTTTGAAACCCAAAGAAACTGCCAAGGCCACTTCTTCGGGAGAAAAATCACCTTCAGGGCCGATAAGTACCAAAACTGATGTACCAGGACTGAATTTAAAAGCATTCCGAAGCGGTTCCAGATCATCGCTCTGACAGTGCGCGATAAAGCGTTGATCGGCATTACAGGAACGGACAAATTTTTCAAAATCGATCAATTCATTTATTTTCGGGAGGATAGATTTTTGGGATTGTTTAGCTGCAGCCATAGCAATTTTCTCCAGGCGATCAACCCGAAGCTGCTTTCTTTCTGAATGTCTGCAAAGCAGTGGTGTATAGCTGTTGATACCCATTTCTACCACTTTTTCCAACATCCATTCCAGTCGGTCAGCATTTTTTGTAGGCGCTACAGCCAAATGTAAATCAAAATTCCAAGGCAGGACAGTCGGTTTTGTACTTAAAATTTTGAGTTTAACTTCCCTTTTGGCAATTTCACTGATTTCTGCTTCATAGAAATTACCTTTGCCATCCAACAGATGCAGGCGGTCTCCCTGTTTTTTGCGCAGGGTTTTCACGGCATGCTGCATTTCTTCCTCATCGAGAAAGGCGTAGTTATTTTCTATTTTATAGGTAAAATATAGCTGCATTTTTGATAAGATAAAAGGTAAAAGAGGTAAAATGATCTAAAATTTTAACCGCAAAGGGCGAGAAAGTACACGCAAAGGGCATGAAGATTTTCTACTTAATTTTTAAGAATTTAAGAACCGAACGGAGTGAGCTCTACAATTAATAATTAAAAAAGCGAAGGAAAGGCTTTAGCCTTCAAAAGCAAATACCAAAGGAGCCAGATTCAGCCTGTATTTGTAAAGGTAAAATGATCTAAAATTTAACCGCAAAGGGCGAGAAAGTACACGCAAAGGGCATGAA
>CAINVS010000288.1 GCA_903854205.1 uncultured Bacteroidota bacterium
GAGGATAAAAATTTGCCTTCTATTTTTCTTGCGGGAAGTATTGAAATGGGCAAAGCTGAAGATTGGCAGTCCTATGTTGCCAATGCACTTTCGGATCTTGAAGTTTTGATCATTAATCCCCGCCGCGATACTTGGGATAACAGTTGGGAACAGCGTATCGACAATCCCGTATTCAGAGCACAGGTAGAATGGGAATTGCAGGGCTTGGAAACTGCAAGCTACCGTATTTTCAATTTTATTCCCGATACTATGTCCCCCATCACGCTTATGGAATTGGGACTTTTTGCCGAAAAGGGCAATTGTATTGTACACTGTCCCAAAGGTTACCTTCGCAAAGGCAACGTGGACATTGTTTGCGCACGCTATGGCGTTTTGACTGCAAACAGTCTTGAAGAAGCAATTGACTGGTTGAGGCAAAATATACTTAGAGTACCATAACTGTATGAAATAAGAAAGCAGCACTTTGAACGGTGCTGCTTTTTTATTATGTATCAATTGAAATTAGTCCAAATCCCTTAAAAAATTTAATCCTTTAAGATAAGTACCTTATGCGTCCATTTATGTCCGCCTGCTTCAAGACTTATAAGGTATAAACCTTCGGCTTCTTCACCTAAATCCAAAGCAATTCTCTCTGAGTTTATATTATAAAACTGTTTGTGCAGAATTGGCTGACCCATTAGATTATAGACATTACAATCCAACTGCTGTTTTTCACCAAAATGTAAATCCAAATAAACCAAACCCTTGCTTGGATTTGGATAAACTATTGATTCAAATTGTGTTACAGCTGAAGTGACTGTTCCTGAAAGCACACAGGAAGCAGTTTGGTTATCGTCTACCATTTCTTCAGCATTTCCTACAATAAAAGGATAGTGAAGAGATGTGCCAAATTCCGATTCAAAGTTAGCTACTGCAACATAAATTCCAAATTGCGGTATATAGCGTGAAAGTCTTACAAAACCTGTGCCTGCAGCTGCATCAGCCCAGTAGGAAAGCCCATCTTTTCCACTATCATTAACTTTTATTGTATAACAGCCTTTTCCAAAGGCAACCCGATCAACATAAGTAGAATTGGCATTTAGTGTGCCCACAGCACGCTGCAATAGAACATTACCGTCTGAATCGAGCAGCTGATACCCGGTTTCAGCAGGTCGGCTGTTTGTTTTAAATTCGATGAACATGGTATCGTAATTGTGAATAGATGGCATATTGTAGTCCGTTGATGCAGTATTATTAAAACTGTACTCATCATTTCCTCCGTTTACTTCAATAATTTCTGCATAGAAACGCTGATTGTTAAAATCGGCATTTACCCAAGTAACATTAGGTAACTCAATTTCAGCTTTTTCCAGAAAAGCCAAGTTTCCTGTCCATGTATATTGACATTCGTCTGCACCGTCAACACGGTATTGAAAAGTAATTGAGCTGATATTGTTTGAACCGGTATTCTGAACAAGAACCTTTGGTTGTGCACAAATCGGATTATTTCTTCTGTGCTGAAATTTATTGGTCGGACTTAATATATCAAGCAGATAAGCATCATTACTAAAATTGATAGCACCATAACTCACCAATCTTGCATTTACAGTATAGGAAGGCGCCTGATTGCCACTCCAGCTATAATTCTGCATATTAAAATCAATGTTGTTTATCATTCCATTCTGAAGAAAAGATCCAACTTCAAATTCATTGGTAATTGCCGCATCACCCGGACACCAGCCTGCCCTATCATCCAACCAGGTACCTCCCTGCGGATAGGTAGGATTGGAACCGCAGTCAGATTTCCAAACATTTGCATTACCGGCATTGGCCGAATTGATATTGACCGTATAATTGCGGACACAAAACTCGGCACAGTTTACATTATTGTCGAAACCATGTCCGGTAATAGTGGAAAAAATTCTGGCACCTGCAATTCCTGCAGGAACAGTAATTGCTTTGTTGTTAAAAAAATTGCTTTCAAAATTTGCAGAGGTACTGTAGGTCGCATCGCCCTTGTAGATATTTTTAACATCGAGCACCTCTCTTGGCGGTGTACCCTCTATAAATTCGAATCGCAGATTTACACTGAATCCACTGCTCCAACCACTGTAAAAAGCTCTTATCTGCACGGAGTCTTTGAGCAAGCCAACTAGGTCTGTAACATCAAAAACGTGCTCTCGGGTCCAGGAATTGGCCAATAAGCTGCCATAAGGTGTTATAACACGACCCATTTCAAAGGGGTCAACCACTTCAAATACATTCCAGGTAGTATCAACATCAAGCGGCATTGTTGAAATAGTATCCAAACTTAAAACGGTAGAATCGTAAGTACCTGTCGGATGCATTAAAAAAATCTGTGTAGTATAATCCCAATCACTACAGCCACCTGTGGCGCAACCCATTGTATACCGCATCCAAATTTTCCGATAAGTTTTTTGCGGATCATTGGGAAATATACCTGTACGGTCATAGTTACCATACCAGGTCATATCGACTCCACTATGAACCTGAACAAATGTGGTATCTCCTTCAACTGCAAAGAGCTGACAAACTGCTATAAAAAACAGTACAAAGCCTAAAAAGAATCTTTTCATCAGGTATGAATTTATTTCTTGATCCCAAAAAACGATAATTCCAATTCAATTGCTAAAAATCTGTAAAAAATCAAACATTATGATTTAGCTAACAGTTTGATTATTGAATCTAAATCAAAAGTAATGATTTTTTTTTTAAAGCAGTCTTAAAATTCAAAAGGCAGCCCGTTTCCGAACTGCCTTTTTTATATTGTAATTTAAATATCTTAACTTTCCAAAGCTGCGGCACCGCCAACGATTTCACCCAACTCGGTCGTAATCGCTTCCTGACGTGCTTTGTTATAATGGATGCGAAGATCACGAAGCATATCTTCAGCATTCTCAGTCGCCTTATCCATCGCAGTCATACGTGCACCATGTTCTGATGCTGTACTGTCAAGGATAGTTTTATGGAATTGTGTTTTCAACACCGCAGGAATAAGGTATTGCAAGAGTTCGTCCTTTGCAGGTTCGAAAATAAAATCTGTTGCAAAGTCATTTTCCTGAATTACTGTTTTGGCAATAGGCAGAAACTGCTCTACTTCATACTCTTGCATTGCAGCATTCTTGAAGCGTGCATAAGCAATTTCTACGGCATCGTATTCTTCATTAACAAAGGCCTCCATAAGACGTTCAGCAAGCGGAATTGAATCGAGGGAAGAAAACTCTTTACCGACTAGTTCAGTATACTCACTGATAAGCGTAGCTTTTGGAAAACGTTTGCTGAGAATATCGCGACCTTTTTTACCGATAAACAGCAAAGTAACATTACCGGCTTCATACTGTGCGGCATATTTACCGTTGAGCATTGCCGTAACCATTTTCATTACATTGGTATTGAATGCACCGCAGAGACCGCGATTTGAGGTAATAGCTACAATACAGATTTTATTGGCCGGGCGTTCAACGCTGTATGCTGAATCCATATCATCTTCAGAAACTGTAGAGAGGATATTGGAAAGCATCTCATTCAATTTTTGCGAATAAGGGCGAAGTTGAAGGATTGCCTGTTGAGCGCGGCGCAGTTTTGAGGCTGCAACGAGTTTCATTGCTTTGGTAATCTGCTGTGTAGATATAACCGACTGAATTCGGTCACGTACTTCTTTTAAATTTGCCATTTGCTTTTATATATTGGTAGCAGTTAAACAGTACCAAATATTCTGATAAAATACCTGATATTGTTTTTCCTGATACTGTCTTTATTTGAACTGTGCAGAAAGTTCTTTTGCCAATGCTTCTACCTTAGCGATATCAGCATCATCATATTTACCTTTGCGGAAGTTTTCGAGCACAGAAGCGTAACGCTGTTCCATGTTGAGGTGGAAAACTTTTTCGAATTCTCTTACTCTTTGCACCGGAACTTCGCGAAGCAAACCTTTAGTACCGCAGTGGATGATAGCGACCTGTTTCTCTACAGATAAAGGAGAGTATTGAGGTTGTTTCAGTATTTCCACGTTACGTGCACCTTTGTCCAATACGAACTTGGTAGCAGCATCGAGGTCGGAACCGAATTTTGAGAAAGCTTCCAACTCACGGTATTGAGCCTGATCAAGTTTCAGTGTACCTGATACTTTTTTCATAGGCTTGATCTGAGCAGACCCCCCTACACGTGATACGGAAATACCTACGTTAATCGCAGGGCGAACACCGGCATTGAAAAGGTTTGATTCCAAGAAGATCTGACCGTCAGTGATTGAAATTACGTTAGTCGGGATATAAGCAGAAACGTCACCGGCCTGAGTTTCGATAATAGGAAGGGCTGTCAGTGAGCCGCCGCCTTTTACCAATGGTTCGCCGTTTTCGTCTTTAGCATCTCTCAATGACTCAGGAAGGTCGTTCATGCCGCGAGCGATATCATTATTGGAGATAACTTTGGCGGCACGTTCCAACAAACGTGAGTGGAGGTAGAATACGTCACCCGGATAAGCTTCACGTCCCGGAGGACGACGAAGCAATAGAGATACCTCGCGGTATGCAACAGCCTGTTTTGACAAATCATCATAGATGATCAATGCAGGGCGTCCTGTGTCACGGAAGAACTCACCGATAGCTGCACCTGCAAAAGGAGCATAGAACTGAAGGGGAGCAGGATCTGCAGCTGAAGCAGAAACGATAACCGTGTAAGGCAATGCACCGTTTTCTTCAAATATTTTGGATACCATAGCTACGGTAGAAGCTTTCTGACCTACGGCTACATAGATACAGAAAACAGGCTCACCGCGTTGGTAAAATTCTTTTTGGTTGAGGATAGTATCGATGGCGATAGCAGTTTTACCTGTCTGACGGTCACCAATGATGAGCTCGCGCTGTCCGCGTCCGATTGGAATCATAGCATCAATTGCTTTGATACCTGTCTGAAGAGGTTCAGTTACCGGTTGACGGAAGATTACACCCGGAGCTTTACGCTCGAGCGGCATTGCATATCTCTTGCCTGTGATTGGACCTTTACCGTCGATTGGTTGGCCCAGTGGATTTACTACTCGGCCCAACATACCTTCACCTGCTTCGATAGAGGCAATACGACCGGTACGTTTAACTTTGTCCCCTTCTTTTATTTTCTCGGAAGGACCCATTAATACGAGACCTACATTATCTTCTTCCAAGTTTAATGCGATAGCCTGAATACCATTGGCAAACTCCACCAATTCACCGGCACCAACGTTAGAAAGCCCGTAAACACGAGCAATACCGTCACCTACCTCCAATACAGTACCTTCTTCTTCAAGCGTTGTACCGGTACCAAAGCCGGTTATTTGCTCTTTCAATATTGCGGATATTTCGTCCGGTCTTACGTCAACCATATTTTAAAAGTTTTTGATGTAAAGATTTTCACTAAATTTAGTTCTCAGCTGGTCCAGCTTATAAGCTATGCTGGCATTGTATACTTGATCTTTAAATTTCAGGATAAAACCTCCAATGATGGATGGGTCTACTTTTGTACTGAGTTCTACTTCTGCCTGAATGAGACCATTTGCTTTGAACTCAGCCAAAATGTTATCAACCATTGGTTTGCTCATTTCTACTGCTGTAGTAAGTGTAACTGTGGAAATATGTTTTTCCTCGTTAAACATGAAGTGGAAAATACGGCAAACATCTAATAGATAGGCTTCACGGTTATGTTCTGCCATAATCATTAGGGTGTTAAGCGTTATTTTTTCAACTTTGTTATGAAAAACAGCATGAAAAATAGCTTCTTTTTTTTCTTCCTTAATTAGTGGATTCTTCATAACGGCGGCAAAGTCCGGCAAAAGCGTAACTTCACGGACATAAAGTATATCCTGATGTACTTTATCGAGTTTACCTTCGCTTTGTGCCATTTCGAAAAGAGAATTGGCATAGCGGGAGGCGATGCGTGAGATTGACATAAATCTTTATAGCTTAAAGATTAATGAGGAAAGAATTTTCTTTCATCGGAATAATTATCAATACTGAATCTCAAAATTTAATTGAGATTGCTTTGTTTAAGCTCAGAAATTTTACGGGAAACAAATTCTTCGTGTTTACCATGCAATTCTATTTGAAGGATTTGTTGAGCGATATCAACAGATAGTTTACCTACTTCATTGAAAAGGGAAACTTCCATTTCTTTACGGCGGTTCTCAATCTCTAATTTGGCAGCTTCAAGCAGTGTTTTTGTTACTTCTTCAGCTTTATTTTTGGCATCTTCCACTATCCTGTCGCGAATAGCTTCAGCTTCGCGAATAATTTTCAAACGATCTTCTGAAGCTTTTAATTCAAGATTTTTTTGAGCATCTTGAAGTAAAGCCATTTCTTTACGGGCCATTTCTGCCGATTGTAAAGCGCTGTCAATATCGTGTTCACGAGCTTTTAAAGCGTTTTTGATCGTTTTAAAAAAACTTCCTAATACCAACCAAACCAAAATAAAAATTATGGTTGTCCAAAATAAAAATCCGAGACTCGGATTCATTACGCTGAATTCTGCTAAATAAAGCATAGACTTATATTTATTTTTAAAGATTGTTGAGGGATAATATCCTCTTTAAATCGTTCATTTATCTTTTATAACAAGCCGACAACCAATCGTTATCGGCGTTGTTTCATTTTTTTTGTCTGAGAAATCAGACGATTTTTTACTTAATCAGAGCCACAACGATGGCAAAAAGGGCAGCACCCTCAACCAAAGCGGCAGCAACGATCATGTTTGTGCGAATATCACCAGCAGCTTTAGGTTGGCGTGAAATACCTTCCATAGCTTTACCGCCGATTTGACCGATGCCAATACCTGCTCCAATAGCAGCAAGACCTGCACCGATAACAGAAATAGAACCTCCCATTGCAGATGCAGCTGCATCACCTTGAGCAAAAGTAATTGTTGCAAGCATCATGAATGCAAACAATGCGAAAAATTTTTTCATAATTTTTGTATGAAAATTTATGATGAAAAAAAATAAATACAAATTTTAATGATGTGCACCCTCTTCGTGATGATGCTCTTCAACAGCACTACCTATATAAAGTGAGGTAAGCAAAGCAAAGATAAAGGCCTGAAGAAAAGCCACAAAAAGCTCAAGGAAGTTCATTGCGAATACGAATGGCACAGCAACAACGCCTCCACCTATAGCCCCGGCGATGCTTTCACCAGAATTACTGAAAACAAAAATTAGACTGACAAGACTCAATATCATAACATGTCCGGCTGTAATATTTGCAAATAAACGAATAAGCAATGTAGCCGGTTTAATAAATAAGCCTAATATCTCAATAGGTGTCAGAATCAGCAAAACAAAACGAGGAACACCAGGCATAGCAAATACGTGACGCCAATAATGTCCATTTCCGTTTATATTTGTCATGATAAAGGCAAAAACCGCCAAAACCAAAGTTACTCCTAAGTTACCTGTAACATTTGAACCTCCTGGAAAAATAGGTATAAGGCCTAAGAGATTATTAAAAAGAATAAAGAAGAAAAGTACCATTATAAAAGGAAAAAACTTCTCCCACTTATGTCCTATTGCAGGTTTTACAACCTCGTCACGTAAGAAAACAATGATTGGCTCCAATAGAGATTGTACTCCTTTTGGCGATTTTCCTGCACGTTTTTTATAACTAGACACAATAATACTGAAGAGTAGAACCAAAAGCAATGCTGACAAAATCATTGTAAACACATTTTTGGTAATTGAAAAATCCTGCCAGGAAGCGCCGGGGCTCTGTAGTGCAGCAGCTGCTTCCAATTCATAAGTTTTACCCTGGTACGATACAGTCTTACCATGTCCCTGTTCACCTTTGTGTTCATCAGCATGTTCATGATCACCGTGACTATGACTGTTTTCAGTTAAATCTATAATGCCTTTAGGAAAAGATGTATCTTTAATCCGCATCAACTGATCATGAAAAAGAATGTATCCGTCAATTGCCTTTTTGCTGTGATGCAACTCATGGTCATAATCAAAAGCATTAGACAAACTTATGAAAAATCCCGTCTCTGAATAAGCCATACAGAGTAGAGGAATATAAATGTTGCCAACTATATGAAACTGATGTGCGTCGCTAATGTGATGCATTACATCTGGTGTAGGATCATAAGCTTTTTTGTCATTGTCTGCCGCAAAAACTGCGGTACTTATACTGATCAATAGAACAGACAAAAGGACCTTATATACAATTATTCTTTTAAACATGTGAATCCTGGATTCTTGGTTTTCAAATTCTCTGCAAAGATATGTACTTTGTCAAGCTATTCAAAAGAATCTTTGTTTTTTTTTCGAGCTATTGACAGAATATGACTTTATAAAATGAGTATTAAAATTTTAACCTGAACCGAAAAGTAGAATGTCAAATTAAAAAATAGCGAAATATCGAATTATAATTCTGCCTATAATTGCTTATCTGAAATTAATTTCCGTTATAAATTAATTACACTTAATAAATACTTGACAGTTGATTTAGCATTACTTTTGGGCTATCAGGGAGTAATAATTATAATTATATATAGTCATGGCTAGAATCTTAACTTCCTTGTTATATTCAATTTTAGCTCTTGGACTAATTAAAAAACGTTAAACTATATGCAGGAATTAGTATTGTACAGCCGAAATCAGTTGGCATTACGAAACGGACAGGACAGGGAGGAAATTTGGGTGGCCTATAAAGGCTTAATATATGATATGACGCAAAGTCGTTTGTGGAGAAATGGCAAACATTATGAACATTGGGCCGGACAGGATCTGACGGAAGAACTTTCTGCCGCTCCTCATAGTGAAATAGTTTTTGAAAAATTTACACCTATAGGCAGATTGAAGTAAAAGCAAAAAACCCGCCTCAGTTTTGTTTCAGAGGCCTAAAAAACAAAACAAAAAATCCGCCCCTGTTTATATTTCAGAGGCGGATTTTATATGTTAGGTTTTGCCTATTAGTCTACTGATGCAGTAAGACGGTAAGCATCCTGTGTGTTAGAATTTTGGTCTACAGCTCCAAGGTGGCGATTGCCGTACCAACTGCCATTTCCTTTACAAGCTTTACGCTTTTTCAAGGGAGAACCGCAAGAGGTTGCACTGAATACTATTACAAATAGGATTATTGCAGAGATGAAGGGCTTTTTCATAGTGTTGGTGGTGTTTATATTACGGTAATTTATTAACTATTGAATGATTTAACTTTTAATGTTTATAATACTTAGAATGTTACCGCAAAATTATATTTTTTTCAATTCATTTTAAACATTCTATTTAAATTAATATAATTAGCCGTTTCTACTGCGTCTGCAGAAACGGCTAAATCTAATTTTGTGCCTTTATGTGTATCCCCGACTAAAGGTTGTTACTACCAACTGCCGGCGAAAGAAGGATAATTCCCATTACATCACATTGGCCTCATAACGAGAACTTTTGCTGTAATTAAGAATATTTTGAATACTAAGCTTAGAGGGTTCAAGCTGCAATTCCTCCAGTGCCTTATGGCTTTCTTTTAGAATTGCAAGTTTTGCTGCCAATGCTGCATCTTCCTTCAACGCCTTTTCCATTGCTATTAGCTCCATATAACTTAGTTCGTTATAGATATAGCCAATGAGGTGATGAGTAGTAAATTGATGCTTCATAAAGAAAAAAATATTGATTAATAAAAACTTGTTACTATTTAGCAAAATACAATCAAATTAGAATAATATTTTGCATTTAACTATAAAACGTAGGTGGTTGGACAAATGTTGCCCAACCACCTTGTTTTTTTCAAAATTTTATTTTGTAAAAAAATAAAAAATTCTACATTTTTATCCAACCTTTTTAAAGTTACATTCGTTAGGCGAGGTTTTTATGATTTCGTTTTTTGAATTATTTTTTTGAGTTCCAATAATTAATTGATGCGATACCAGGTTTGAGTTCTGTAAACAGGTCCCCACCAGCCACGAACTTTAAGGGTATCTTTTTCACTTAGCCACAAAGTACAATCGTATTCTTTTCCTTTTTTAGGGTCTAGGATAAATCCTTGTGAATAGCGGTTTGATTCTTTTACCATGCCGCGAACGATTGTCATACCTATTACTTTTTTACCTTTTCGGTCTCCCGGGCAGACATCACAGTTCGGATCTTTGTCTTCATCGGCAGTACGGTTGAGCAATTGTTCAATTTTACCATAAAATTTTCCATCAGTTGCTTCATATATCCGCACATGAGAGCGGGCTTTACCGGTTTCATCATCAATTGTTTTCCAAGTACCTACACAGGTTTTACCGCTAATGGATATTTGAGCAGCTGCTGTTTGAGCAAAGAAAGCCAGTAAAAAAACAAATGTTCCAAATTGGAAGACATTCAACATTTTCATATTTATAGAATTTAGTTAGGATAAAAATAGTTTTACATCCAAAAATAATAAAATAAATTGTTAGCAAGTGATAATTTATTTTATAATTTCAATGATGAGTTCCTGAAAAAGGTCAATTTTCTCATTAGGCATTTTATTCAGCGCCATTAACTTTTCGGTAGTAGTGTTGTACCGGTTGGCAATATCCCAAAGATTTTCGCCCTGACGGACAATGTGCACTTTCATCTTAGCACCTGTTTTGTCATCTTTTCGTTCAATAGGATTCAGTTCTTTATAGCTGCCATCATCTTTTACTTTCAGTTTCTGTCCTTTTGAAAGTGCTGTAGACTGCAGTTTATTCAGTCCCATAATAACATCTACCCTGGTTTTAAATTTCTTGGAAATATTATAGAGATTATCTCCGCTCTGTACAATATAAAAACCTGCAGAATCGAGCCCCATGCTGTCGATGGCCGGTATAGATTCTTCTTTTTTTACAGCTTTCTTCTCCTCTTTTTTCTCCTCTTTTTTCGTTTTTCCTTCACAGTTTTTTTTCAGGTAGTCTGCAACAGGTACGCCATTAATACGCTTAAGTTCAAGACTGCCCTTCTCTTTGGTAAGTTTTACCAATCCCAAATTATCTGCAAAATACATATCTTCATAAAAACGAGGCTGAACCTTATCATAGGCTCTGAACTGATGTTGGGCAACACAGTTGTATTCCGATGCCCCCTGATACAAAACTCTTGTACCTGTACTGTCCAAATTATCGCCTTCTTTTGATTTTTTCTTGTTGTAAGTGAACTGACAATCCCCTCCGTTATATTTCAAGATAGCCTCTGTTTCCTGATATTGGATCACTTTTTTTACCGTATAGAGCTGATAGGCCTTTTTTGTTTTGTCATATTCAGCTATCAATAGCGTTTTATTGGAATTATTTATGTCATTGAAAAAATCCTCGTTCAGTGATTTATCATCACTGCAGCGTATTGGCTCTTTTACCAATGCTTTGGTCTCATCTAAATAAGCTTCCTGTTTCAATACTCTGAAAACAAGAGATTTTTTAGGTGAAATTGTCATGTGAAAATCCCAAAATGCCAGGTCGTAATAATCTACGCTGGGTTCAAAATCATACTTTTTCATACAAACTGCATCAAAAAGCAAGTAATTTTCTGTGTTGCCCTGTGCATTAATAGAACTGCCTAAAACAGTAAAAAAAAGTACTGAGAATAACAATTTATTTTTAATCATCGTCTTAATAATTTATTGGTAATTTGGTGTTTAGTATAAATTCAATTTTCGACGCTGCTCCAATGAACCGTCTATCTTTGTGTATTTGGCATTTTAAGAAAATAATATGTGCAGCAGCATTGATACTCCTGACAATATCAGTGCCAATCCTGCAATCTTACGTATTAATAGCACATATTTGGCATTGATGAGTGTGCTGATTTTTTTGGCTGCATATACCTTAAGTATGTCGGTAAGTATAACCGTGAGCATAACACCTGCAAAAAGGGCAAAACTATTCATAGTGTCCATTCCACGTCCAATAGCAGCACTCATGAGCGAAATCCAGAAGAAAATTGGGAAGGGTGTGAGTGCGTTAATAAAAAAGCCCTGTATAAAAAAACCAAACCCGGATTTTGAAGCTGCCAATTCTTCCTCCGTTTTTGGTTTGGGCTTTGACAATATAAGAATCAATCCCAAAATTGAGAGAAAAACAGCACCTCCGGTACCCAAATAAATTGAAATCTGTTCTTTGAACGCCTGATCTTTCTCCAATGCCTGCATATAACCCGCACCCCAAAAGGCCAGACCAATATAAAGAAAGTCGCTGAGCCATTGCCCGGCAACCAATGCAATGCCTGCTTTGAATCCGCGTTCAATGCTGACCTGTACTATTGTAAAGAAAATAGGGCCGGTAAGTACACTGAGCAATAGCCCCCATCCGATCCCTTCAAGTAATGTGTTCAGAATATTGTATTTATTATTGCAGGCTGTCTAAATATTTCTGTGCTGTTTCGCGCAGATGTTCCGAAGCTGTTTGTTCAATGTATCGATTAAAAAAGCCAATAACTTCCTCATTATTTGGAAAAGCATCGAGTGCATGAAGAATAAAGGTCTGATCATTGGCCGGAAACTGATGAATTATGGTACCTAAAAAAGATAGATAATCGGCGCCTACATTACGTAAGATATAGTAAGATTGGTGTTTACCGCCCTCAATATTTGAAAAAAGATTAGCCAATCTGTTCATTTTCTCGGCAGCTTCCGGATCTTCCTGAAGTTTATCGCGATACTTCTGAGCTGTTACCTGCACAGCAACTTCAGGACTGGCATAGCGTAATTTCCATCCGGAAGGATTATAACTGCCCTCATCGACATATGTAGCCAAAAAGGTGCCTACCGACATAAACTCATTGCCCATCAGTAGATTAGTTTCTTCCATGAGCAGATCTTTTTTGTCCATCATAGTTTGTAAAGCATCTTCACAAATATCCATAATATCCTGAAAACCGGGCTCATGCATAAACCAGCAATAAGGTCGCAATAAAAAGAAAAACTCAGCGTCTTCAAGCTTTTCCGCTTTTTGTCCTTTATCCAATGCCGTTCTTATTTCCTTAAGCGCCACCTGATAATCTTCAAAACTGATGGTAATAAGTCGGTCGAAAAGATCTTTCATGTTGATATTCATATTTGTTTAAACAACAGCAATTATTTTAACTTGGGCGCATCAGTAGTACACTTTAACATTGGGCAACCATTCTTCAATACAGGCCTTTTCTGAAACCGGAAGTGCGGTATTGCGCAGATAAAGCACCTTTAATTTTTTTAGGTCCCTTATGCTCTCAGGTATATATTTCAGTTTTGTATTATAACGCAGATCCAGTATTTCTAAATTTTCCAACTGACTGATTTTATGAGATATTTTTGTCAGTTCGCAATCAGCCAAAATGAGTTCTTTCAGTTCAGTCAATGTATAGAGAGAATCGGGCAGTACGGTAAAATCATTGTCGGAAACATCCAGCCTTTGAAGATTTTTCAAAGAGCCGATTGCAGCAGGCAGTGTCTTGTACTGTGCACCAGCCATAGAAAAATCATTGAGTTTTGGCAGTTTGGCCAGAATTTCAAATGTTGACTGCTGTTCCAGGTAACGGCAAAACCCAAGGTTTAAACTGCGCAGATTTTTTAGGTAGGCAAATGATTTTGGAATTTTTCTGATCTGCAGATTTGAGGCATTTAGTTCCTCCAGTAATTCCAAGCCGCAGACACTTTCCGGAAAAACATCCATACGCATGGAGCGCAAACTCAAATAGCGCAAATTCTTCAAAAGACTAAGACTGTCGGGCAATTTTTTCAAATCATTGCGCTCCAGACTGAGCCAGACCAAATTTTCTAGATTGCCAATCTTTTCCTGCAGGGTATCAATATGGTTGTTACCCAAGTCGAGCCAAAAGAGCTGTTTCAGATCAAAAAAGCTGTCCGGCAGTTTTTCCAAAAGATTTTCCTCAAGACTAAGGTGCAGCACCGATTTCAGTTTTCCGATATCCTTTGGCAGTGTTTTAATCTTCAACCCTTTCAGGGTCAGATCACTTAAATTACTCAGCTTATAAATCCAGCCGAAAACTTCATCTGGATTTTTCAGCGGGTTTCGGCCAATATTGAGTTTGGTAAGGCTGCTGATATTTCCGATACTTGCAGGCAGCGACTCCATTTTATTCTGAAAAACATTCAAAACAGAAAGCTGTTTCAGATTTCCGATAGAGTCTGACAGATTTTTAATATAGTTATTGTTCAGATAAAGCTCATTCAGGCTGCTCATCGAACCGATTCCCGAAGGAACCAGCGGAATTTCGTTGTGTCCGAGATCCAATTTCTGAATATTGTTCAACGGAAGTATCTGTGTAGGAAAATCCACAAATCTGTTGCTGTTGAGGTTCAGCTTTTTCAGATTTTTCAGATTTGCAAAACTTTCTGGCAGTGTATCGAGCTTATTGCTTTTGAAGGAAAGGATCTGCAGATTGCTCAGATTACCAAAACGCTCTGTCGGATATTCGAAATACATACTCTCCATATAAAGTGCCTGCAGATTATTGAGCTGTGCAATAGCGGGCGGCAGTGAGCTGTGTAATTGAAAAATACGAAGTTTGAATGCCTTCTCCTTTTCTAAAAAAGCCATATCGACTGAGGTGTATGTTGTCACCTCATCACTTTCCAATTTCTCAAGCGGCAAAAGCTGCTTTTGAGCAATCAGGGTAAAGGAAAAAAGAAAACAAATTAGACAGAACAGAATTCTCATAAACAGGAAATATTGTAGATTTTCAGCATATTTCCGATTGGAAACATAGCAGCATGATGCAGCAAGCATCACAAAAATAAAGCTTTTTATTTTAAAGCGCCAGTCTATTATGGAAAATCCAAAGGATCCGGGAATAAAAAACTATATTCCAAGAGATTTATTAATAACCCGTTGTCTATTATCTTATAATCTGTACCCGGATTATCAATCCCGTAAGTAGGAGGTTCCAACCCAAGTTTTATAGCCTGGATTGGATAAAAATTCCTATGAACAGGATGTTGTGCAGCACATACATTTAATAACGCGGGCCTGATATTTTTCTCAATCAGGGTAGAAATTACTGCTATGCAGTCTTCAAGATGTATAAGATTAACCGGAGATGAACCACTGTCCAAATTTTTTTTGCCCGCAAAAAAGCGACCGGATTGTCTTTCTCCACCTACTAAGCCTGCCAGCCGCAGAATACTGTATTCGATGTGCTCTGAAGCATTTTGGATAAGCTTTTCAACTTTCAGCACTGCTACTGATGAAGGCCGGTCGGGGTTACATTCTGATTTTTCATTTATTAACCCGAGGCCTTTTCCGTAAACCCCGGTAGAAGAGGTATACAGCAGCCAAAGATTCCGTTTTTGAGCCTTTAAAACGGATAAAACTAGCTGAATTGAATTTGGATAAGTTTCTGGATTTTTGGGAGGAAGTGTCAAAATAAAAATATCTGATTCCCAAAAAACAGAAGATAATTCAGGCAAAAGCTGCCTTTCTTCAGAAAGGTGCAGCTGAAAAGGTTTAATCCCAGCATCAAGTAGTTTATAAAAACCTTCTTTCTGAGTAACGGTACCGCAAACGAAGTGTCCAATTTTAACTAAATGGGCTGCCAAAGGCAGACCCAGCCAACCGCAACCTATTATACTGATTTTTGATTTTTCGGACACCAATTTTATTTTTTTTCTTCTTTAAGCATTAGCTCCAAATACTCAAGCTTTTCTTTATCATTTTCTTCGCTGGACCAACTTTTGCTGGATGCTGAATTTAGGTTACCCAATAATGTAGCAAAAAGCGAGTCTTTCTTTTGCCGCTCCATAGAATCACGCTTCATAGATTTTAATAATGCCAATGCCTGACGGTCTAAAAGTTCATACTCGGGCTTATAAATTTTAATGCTGATGAGGGTATCCCTTGCATAAATATAGGTTTCGGCAAGTTCTCCGGTTTCTTCGCTGTAATAATTGATTGCTCCTTCTTTTTTACCTTTGGAATAGTTTATTGTATCTGTTTTCTTAGTACCATCTTTGTGAAAATTCATTTCATATCGCGGATATCCTTTACTGTCATCATAGTCAACCCGGCGTTTCATCTCACCATTTTCGTAGTATTCCATAATTGAACCGGTTGCTGTTCCATTTGACCAAAGTGCAGTATATATCAACTGACCGTTCATTGCCCATTTTTTTTCAGGGCCATGTTTTGCCTGACGAACAAAATACTGACGGCTTTTCATATACAAAGGGCGACCATTCTTATCAGTCCAATAGGAGATAATTGAATAGGAAGAATCTGTATCGACAAATTGCACTTCAATATCTTTCAGATTAGGCGCAGAAACTACTGTATCAAGTTTAGAATCCTTATTATTCCCACCAAAAAGATCGGAAAATATACAGGAACTGCTTGACATTGTAATGACTAAGACAGGAAATAGAATATACAGAAATTTCATAGGTCGTTTATCAAATGTTGTGTGTGACTGATAAAGATACATACTTTTTTTATTTTCAAGATCTACAAATTTAAAAGTAATGCAAAAATATTTTTCAAAAATATTCTTCAACCGTCAATTAATCAAAATTTATCAATTTACATTAAATTTTACAGTACTGGTAATTGATAAAAATATTTATATGTAATGGCAAAATGTGAACATAACAGCATAAAGAGAAATCTGTAATCAAATAAATTTAAAATCTGTAAACCGAGGTTATGCCGAGTTCTGTAAAATCAATATTTCCTATTAAACCTAGGTTTTGACGAGCTCAGAAATGTAATTTCATTCTGCTTTTATTTATAAAATTTACAATATCAGTTTCAGATTAAAAAGTACACTAATATTAACATTATTCTGCACGAAAACTAACTTTCCATCAATTAAATCTTCAGTTTTAATTTTTCGCAGTGTGGCGAAATTAAATTGGGGTACTTGTGAGAACACAGATTGTATGAGTACGACTATTAACCTTTGTAAGAATGGGCAGTGTACACAGACCGTCTATTTTAATTTTAAAACTCTTATTTACAGTGTTTTTGAAGCCAAGTTTCCACAGCCTTTAACACTTCAGGGGCAAAGGTTTCCTCCAGCTCACTATACTCCTGAATTGTACAGGATTTACAACGCTGAAAGAGGTGGTTGAGCCCGGGTATTTCAGTGCATATAACATCTGTATTCCCTTTCATTCTGATATTTTTGCAAATAGCCTCCAAATTCGGGGTGGCTGCCACCTGCATGTCACTGCCGCCATTTAAGGCCAGAACCGGGCACTTAATTTTTTTCAAATAAGCTGTCGGATCTATTTTGATAAAATAACGGAACCAGGGCATAAGCAAAGTCACGGAAGACTGCATTACAGTCGCTTCGTTCATTTTTAATGCTTCTTTTGCTGCAGCAGGCATCTTTTTGAACTCAGGGATGAGTTTATCACTCAGCGTTTTAGGCGTCAGTTTATTCTTTTTGTCTGCCAATATCTCGCCGTATAATTTTTTATTAAAATCGACCGCAGCCTTCACATATTCTTCCTCCAGTCCCTGTAGATTCAGAATGTCATGTGCCTGTTTCACCATCAAATCATACATCGGAACACCCGGTCCGGCAAGGAGTACAATCCCTGCAAGTGCTTTCTTTTGTTTGGCTGCAGCCATCACTGCTATAATTCCACCTTCACTGTGTCCCATCAGGAAAACTTTATCAGCGCTAATATTGGGGTGCGATTTTAGAAATTTTATACCTGCTTCAACATCAGTAACAAAATCGGCAGTTGTGGCTGCCTGCGGATTACCGGTTGTTGCACCTATTCCACGGTCATCCACGCGCAATACCGCAAAACC
>CAINVS010000289.1 GCA_903854205.1 uncultured Bacteroidota bacterium
CCAAAAATCAATACCAAAATAGTTGAAATGAGTGTAAGCGAAAGAAGATGAAGTTGAGCTGGGAATAGCCATACGAATAATTTGGAGTTCATCATGATTTTTTGGGAGTTAAAGCTGAACATGACAAGTACTTTGTAATATCCTACCAAAGTAGTTCCCAAAAAAGATGCAGGTTTTTCCATGAATCCTGCCAATATTTGTCCAATAGCAGTGCCTTTTTTCTTTTCAAGTTCAATAAGCAGCCTATCTGCCGAAAAGTAGGCAATTTCAATTCCTGAAAAGAACCCGGAGGCCAACAGAAAAACGACTAAAAGTATTATTTCTACTAACATAATTGGATAAAAAAATTAATGATCATTATTATAATAACCATTTTCTCTACAAAAACATGGCTTACTTTTTATCATTGAGCAGTGCGCCTGATTGGAACACTCCGCTGACAGAGTCTATTTCCCATTCTGTGAACTCCATATTTGAGGAGAATCCATAACCCTGAATAATTTCCTGCGGAGTGGTGACTTTTACAAATTTTTTAGAATAGATACGGCCGTCACGCTCATTCCAATAGAGCTCTTCGGTTTCCATCTGTTCATTTTTATAATTCCTGATAACAATACTGTCACGAAGAATTATGATCTTTTGATTTTCAATATACTCGGCATATTTAGCCGTAAGGTGGCTGCTTGGTGTCTGATTAACATCGAAAAAATCGACCCCTACTCCATTAGGGAATGTACGTTTGGGATCTTTGATGTTTTGCCTGCTTTGCATGAGGGGTGCTTTAATGCGCATGCGTACTACAGCAGAATCGCTGTATAGAATATTTACGTCTTTTGCAGATTCTACATTTGACTCTTCCTTGATTTTTACACGTTCAATGTCTTCAAGGCTGTTGGAACAACCGACAGATAGCCATGCAGTTAATATCAGACTTATAAAAACATAGTAAAAATACATGATACGGGGAATTTTTTAACCCGTTGAGGGTGTTTTCTGAACAACTATGGCTGATAATGCAGCTACACTGTATGGAATATGTAAAAGTAGTTAATAAAAAACTCTTATCAAAATTTGGAATTACAATAAGTAATGTGCAATTTCAAATCAGATTAGAATAGAACCTTTAACAAGTGATATTGTACAATTTTTTTTTGAACTCTGTCGGGAGAGAACTGTTAAACATTTTTTAGCCTTTTAGGTTAGAAAATAATTGATTGCCTTCTGGGTAATCGATAAATCAGAACAGATAAATCCCCGATCATCTAAAAATAAGTTTATATGGAAATCAGACTGCAATCCATCTATTTCGACGCCGATGTAAAACTCGTCGAATTTATTGAGAAGAAGTTGAATAAGCTCGAAACATTCTATGATCAAATTATCAGTGCTGATGTTATGCTGAAATTGGAAAATAATGGTCAGGTGAAGGATAAAATCTTTGAAGTTAAACTGAATGTACCGGGTAATACAATTTTGTCAAAAGAAACTTGTAAAACATTTGAAGAAGCAGTAGACCTTGGCACTGAAGCACTTAGACGACAAATTGTAAAATTTAAAGAAAAAACGAAAGAACATTAATCTTGATTTTTTGCAAAAAAGTAGATTTTTTTATAAAAACATTTGGATAAAGGAAAAAGGGTTGTATATTTGCATTCGCTTTTCAGAATTGGATAAGTTCTCTAGAAAATCGCAAGTTCATTGTTATTGCATATATACAACCTTTTTATTTATGGCTATTATTAGCCGGCATAGCTCAGTTGGCCAGAGCACGTGATTTGTAATCTCGGGGTCGTGGGTTCGAATCCCTCTGTCGGCTCTAATAAATAAAAAGGCTTGGGGGCACGCCGAAGTTGGAGAGACGGGGCAGACTGTAAATCTGTTGCTTATGGCTGAATAGGTTCGATTCCTATTGCCCCCACAAAATTTTAAGCGGGAGTAGCTCAGTTGGTAGAGCATCAGCCTTCCAAGCTGAGGGTCGCGGGTTCGAGCCTCGTCTCCCGCTCAATCAAGAAAAGAGAATGTTCTCATTCTCTTTTCTTTTTATTTTTTTTAAACTAAGCCGACATAGCTCAGGGGTAGAGCACTTCCTTGGTAAGGAAGAGGTCGTGAGTTCAAATCTCATTGTCGGCTCGGATTCCAATCAAATTCGTTTTTTAAGTGAGGTCGCTTTCCACTCTTTATGGGTACCTCCTTGAAGAGGATGTCATAATTTCTTAAACCAACTATTAATTCTTAAACAAAAATGGCTAAGGATACGTTTGTTCGCTCCAAACCTCACGTGAACGTTGGTACAATCGGTCACGTGGACCACGGTAAAACTACTCTTACTGCTGCAATCACTTCAGTGTTGGCCAATATGGGTCTTGCAGAGAAAAAAGACTACAGTACAATTGACTCCGCTCCTGAAGAAAAAGAGCGCGGTATTACTATCAATACAGCTCACGTTGAGTACCAAACTAAAAACCGCCACTACGCACACGTTGACTGTCCTGGTCACGCTGACTATGTAAAAAACATGGTTACAGGTGCTGCTCAAATGGACGGTGCGATTTTGGTTGTGGCTGCCACTGACGGTCCTATGCCTCAAACTCGTGAACACATTCTCTTGGCTCGCCAGGTAGGTGTTCCACAGATTGTGGTTTTTATGAATAAAGTTGACCTCGTTGACGACCCTGAAATGATCGAGCTTGTAGAAATGGAAGTTCGTGAATTGTTGACAATGTATGGTTTCGACGGAGACAATGCTGCCATCATCAAAGGTTCTGCACTTAAAGGTTTGAACGGTGATCCAGAAGGAGTTAAAGCGATCATGGAATTGATGGACGCTGTAGATACTGAAATCCCTGCTCCTGTTCGTGAGGTAGACAAACCTTTCTTGATGCCAATCGAGGACGTTTTCACTATCACAGGTCGTGGAACAGTTGCAACTGGTCGTATCGAGCGCGGTATCATCAATGTTGGTGAACCTGTTGAGATTGTAGGTCTGATGGAAGAGAAGCTGACTTCAACCTGTACTGGTGTTGAGATGTTCCGTAAATTGTTGGATCGAGGTGAAGCAGGTGACAACGCCGGTATTCTTCTTCGCGGTATCGACAAAAAATCATTGAAACGCGGTATGGTTATTTGCAAACCGGGTTCAGTTAAACCTCACACTAAATTCAAATGTGAAGTATACGTTCTTTCTAAAGAAGAAGGTGGACGTCACAAACCTTTCTTTGACGGTTACCGTCCTCAGTTTTACTTCCGTACAACTGACGTAACTGGCGCTATCAAATTGCCTGAAGGCGTTGAGATGGTAATGCCGGGCGACAACCTTGCATTGGAAGTTGAACTGATCATGTCTATCGCTATGGAAAAAGGTCTCCGTTTCGCTATCCGCGAAGGTGGTCGTACCGTAGGTGCTGGTCAGGTAACTGATATTATCGAGTAATTGATTCCTCAAATTGAGGTTTACATACAAGATTTCTGTCTAAAGGTTAAGCTCATTTCGGGCTTAACCTTTACACACGGGCGTAGCTCAATTGGTAGAGTAGTGGTCTCCAAAACCACCGGTTGGGGGTTCGAGCCCCTCCGCCCGTGCCATTCCTCACAAACAAAAGAGGTAAAAATATGAACGCAATAGTACAGTATTTTCGCGATAGCTATAAAGAACTCACACACAAGGTGACCTGGCCTTCATGGTCCAGTCTGGAATCAACAGCAGTTAATGTTATTCTGGCAACTATTGTGTTGTCTCTTTTGCTTTTCGGCATAGATAATATCCTTCTGCTTATTTTGGATTTTATTTACTAGGCTCTGCCTTAATTTGCCTCCTAACTCACATTTGAAAGAGAAATTTTTGTCATGGCTGATACTAAGTGGTATTGTTTGCGTGTTGTTTCCAACAAAGAACGCAAAATAAAAGAAAGACTTGACATGGAGATTGACCGATCCGGATGGAGAGAGATAGTTCCAAATATCATTGTCCCAACTGAAAAAATTTATAAAATCCGAAACGGAAAGAAAGTTATTCAGGAAAGAACGCTCACTCCCGGTTATATCATGGTAGAGGCGCTTCCCGCAAAATTTTCAGTAGATGTTGTTCAGTCTTTGGCAGCTGTTAAAGATGTTATCCACTTTTTGGGTGGAGACAGACCTGAACCAATGAAAGATGATGAAGTAAGGCGTCTTCTAAGTAAAATAGATAGTTCTGAAGAAGCTGGAGAGTCACTTGCTGAACCTTTTATTGTTGGAGAAGAAGTTAAAGTAACAGAAGGCCCCTTCCAAAATTTCATTGGAAACGTCCAAGAAATTAACGAAGAAAAGAAAAAACTTAAAGTTATTATCAAAGTCTTTGGACGCGGTACTGAAGTAGAATTGAATTTTATGCAAGTAGAAAAACAATCTTAATATACAATGGCAAAGGAAATTGAAGTAATTATCAAATTACAGGTAAAAGGCGGCATGGCAAACCCTGCTCCTCCAGTTGGTCCGGCTTTGGGTTCCAAAGGTGTGAATATTATGGAGTTCTGCAAGCGTTTCAATGCTGAAACTCAAGATAAAATGGGCCAAATTTGTCCAGTTCTTATTTCGGTTTATAAAGACAAGTCTTTTACTTTTGTAATCAAAACACCGCCTGCATCCATACTGCTTAAACAAGCAGTTGGTATCGCCGATAACAAACCGGCCTCAGCACAGCCTAACCGTAACAAAGTTGGTAAAGTGTCTTGGGATCAGGTTCAGAAAATCGCTGAAACCAAAATGCAGGATTTGAACTGTTTTACTATTGAATCGGCCATGCGTATGGTCGCAGGTACTGCCCGCAGTATGGGTATTGTTGTTGAAGGCACTCCACCTTGGGCTTAATTTAAAAACAGCCCGAAAGGAAATTATTACGATTGAAATGAGGTTAAACCTCGAACCTCATTAGAACTTTTTAAAACAATTCAAATAATGGCACGAGTTAGTAAAAAACAAGCCGAAGCGCTTAAAAAAGTAGATGCCACTAAATTGTACACGTTCGAGGAAGCAATGACACTTCTTAAAGAAGTTAGCTATGCGAAATTCAACGCTTCTGTTGACATTCACGTCCGTTTGGGAATAGACCCTCGTAAAGCGGATCAAAACCTTCGTGGCTCTATAACCTTGCCTCACGGTACAGGTAAAGAGTTAAAAGTATTGGTTTTCTGTACACCCGACAAAGAGCAAGAAGCTCTTGATGCAGGCGCCGATTATGTTGGTTTGGATGAATACGTTGAGAAAATTTCGAATGGCTGGACAGATGTAGATGTTATTGTTGCTATGCCGAGCGTTATGGTTCAAGTGGGTAAATTAGGACGTGTATTGGGTCCTCGTAACCTGATGCCGAATCCAAAAACTGGCACTGTAACCGCCAATGTAGGTGACGCCGTTCGCGAAATCAAAAAGGGTAAGACCTCTTTCCGTGTTGATAAATACGGAATCATACATACTACAGTTGGACGAGTAGCTTTCGGCTCTAACCAATTGGTAGAAAATGCAAAAGAGGTGATAGAAACTTTGACTCGTATGAAACCTTCCACCGCTAAAGGTACTTACGTGAAATCTATCACTATTGCCTCTACAATGAGCCCCGGTATCAAAATCGATACTAAAGTTGCTCGTTAATTAAAAGAATCTATTCGTTAAGGTCTTAAAACACTAAAAAATGACACGCGAAGAAAAATCGGCGGTTATAGAAGAGCTTAGCAGCCAGTTCACAACATCTCGCTATTTCTATATTACAGATCACTCTACCCTTAATGTTGAAAAAACCAACGCACTGCGTCGTCTTTGTTTCGAGAAAGGCATTCAAATCAGCGTTGTTAAAAACTCTTTCATCAAAAAGGCGCTTGAGCGTGCTGCAGTAGAAAATAAAGAAGATTATTCTGAACTGATTGGCGCACTAAAGGGCTTTTCTGCTGTGATGTTCACCGATACCGGTAATATCCCCGCCAAACTTATCAAAGAATTCCGCGGCGATGATATCAAACCGCAGGTAAAAGCAGCTTTCATTGACTCTGCAATTTTTGTAGGTGACGATCAACTCGACGCACTAGCAAAAATCAAATCTAAAACAGAATTGTTGGGCGAACTTCTCGGTATGCTTCAATCTCCTATGCAAAACCTTTTGGGTGCATTGCAATCAGGTGGGAACACTATCGGCGGCCTGCTCAAATCTCTGGAAGAGCGCGGTTAGTATCTTATGTTACGGCTTCCATAAAAATTCAATATTATTACAATATTCATTTGTAGAATCCTTTAAAACTATAATAAAATGGCAGACTTGAAATCATTGGCCGAACAATTGGTCAATCTCACAGTTAAAGAAGTTAAAGAATTAGCTGATATCCTTAAAGCTGATTATGGTATCGAACCAGCTGCTGCTGCTCCAGTAATGGTTGCAGGTGGTCCTGCTGCTCCCGTAGCTGTTGAACAGACTGAGTTTGACGTGTTCCTGAAATCAGGCGGCGCTAACAAACTTAACGTGGTTAAAGAAGTTAAAAATCTCCTTGGTTTGGGCTTGAAAGAAGCTAAAGACCTTGTCGACGGTGCACCTTCAAACCTCAAAGAAAAAGTATCGAAAGATGAAGCAGAAAAATTGAAAGCTGCTCTTGAATCTGTAGGTGCTGAAGTAGAAATCAAGTAACCCTACCCTCGAATGCATGGGTGAAATCCAAATCACACAAAGCCTTCGAACTGATATAATGGGCTTAGTTACAGGTTTCTGTAACTAAGCCTATTCCGCTTAGTAACGTTAAACAGTATTCTGATCTATTTTGCACCCAAAATGCTATAATTCTTTTACTGTAAATATTACTTCCAACTGCTTCAACTAAAAATTGGGCTGATTAACTTTCCAAATCAGTTGTAAAACAATAAAGGCTACATGGCAAAAAATACTTCCCAAGTCCAAGAGAGAAAGCCTATTGAACGTTTCAATTTCGGGAAAATCAAACACGATTCTCATTATCCCGACTTTTTAGAAATTCAATTGAAATCTTTCGAGGAATTCTTTCAGTTGGAGACAACTCCTGAAAACCGCGTAAACGAAGGACTTTATCAGGTTTTCCAAGAAAATTTCCCAATCTCGGATGCTAGAAACATCTTCATCCTAGAGTTCCTTAATTACTACATAGACCCCCCCAGATATTCCATCGATGAGTGTATGGACCGTGGTCTTACATACAGTGTGCCGCTAAAAGCGAAATTGCGACTGTCCTGTAATGATGAGGAGCATGTTGATTTCGAACAGACCGTTCAGGATGTGTTTTTGGGTAATATCCCATACATGACACCCAAAGGAACCTTTGTGATTAATGGTGCAGAGCGCGTTATCGTTTCTCAGTTGCACAGATCACCGGGAGTATTCTTTGGGCAAAGCCGTCACCCGAACGGAACAAGAATTTATTCCGCCCGTGTAATACCTTTCAAGGGTGCATGGATGGAATTTGCTACTGATATCAATTCGGTAATGTATGCTTACATAGATCGTAAGAAAAAATTCCCTGTTACAACACTGCTCCGTGCCATAGGCTTCGACTCTGACCGCGATATTCTAAACCTCTTCGGCCTTGCTGATGAGGTCGATTCGACTCGCGAAAATTTAGAAGCTAATATCGGACGAAAACTTGCTGCTCGTGTTTTGCGCAGCTGGGTTGAAGACTTTGTTGACGAAGATACGGGGGAAGTCGTTTCAATCGAGCGTAATGAGGTGATTCTAGAACGTGATGTAATTCTCGATGAGGATAACATTGAAGAAATTCTTTCTACAAATGTAGATAAAATTATCTTGCAACGTGAAGACATCGAAGATGATTATTCCATCATCTACAATACACTTCAAAAAGATACTTCCAACTCCGAAATTGAAGCAGTACAGCATATCTATCGTCAATTAAGAGGATCTGATCCTCCCGATGACGAAACAGCTCGTGGTATCATCGATAAACTCTTCTTCTCCGATAAACGTTATAGCCTCGGTGATGTAGGACGTTATAAAATTAACCGCAAGCTTGAGCTTGATACATCGATGGAAACTATTGTCCTTACCAAGGAAGATATTATTTCCATTGTGAAATATTTGGTCAAACTTATCAATCAAAAAGCTGAGATTGATGATATTGATCACTTGAGTAATCGTCGTGTCCGTACCGTAGGAGAACAGCTTTATGCACAATTTGGTGTCGGTCTTGCACGTATGGCTCGTACAATTCGTGAACGTATGAATGTTCGCGATAATGAGGTCTTTACACCTATAGACCTTATAAATGCACGAACATTGTCTTCGGTTATAAATTCTTTCTTTGGTACAAGTCAGCTGTCTCAGTTCTTGGATCAAACCAACCCATTATCCGAAATTACGCATAAACGACGTATTTCTGCACTTGGGCCAGGTGGTCTTTCCCGTGAACGTGCTGGTTTTGAGGTTCGTGACGTTCACTATTCTCATTACGGTCGTCTTTGTACCATTGAAACACCTGAAGGACCTAATATCGGTTTGATTTCTACTCTTTGTGTTCACGCTAAAGTGAACAAAATGGGTTTCATAGAAACGCCTTACCGTAAAATTCTTGATGGTGAACGTGTTGACTTTAAAGAAGTACCTACATATTTATCTGCTGAGGAAGAGGACTTTGGAATTATTGCACAGGCTAATACCCCAATCGATGAAAAAGGTTTCTTCGAAACGGATCGTATCAAATGCCGTGATAATGGTGAGTTTCCGGTTTTGTCACCTGAAGAGGTTGATTTTATCGACGTTGCACCTAACCAAATCGTTGGTGTTTCAGCTTCTCTGATTCCTTTCCTTTCACATGATGATGCTAACCGTGCCCTAATGGGTTCTAATATGCAACGTCAGGCTGTTCCGCTTCTCCGCCCTACAGCTCCTGTTGTAGGTACTGGTCTCGAAGCAAAAGTAGCAGAGGACTCCCGTATGCTAATAAATGCAGAAGGAACCGGTGTTGTTGAATATGTAGATGCGAAAAAAATTGTCATTCGTTATGATCGCTCAGATGATGAGCGTATGGTTTCATTTGATGATGAATTGACTGTATACGAACTGATAAAGTTCCGTCGTACTAACCAAAATACCTGTATTAACCTAAAACCGATCGTTAGCAAGAATCAACGTCTGCAAAAAGGACAAATCCTTTGTGAAGGCTATGCTACCGATAATGGTGAACTTGCATTGGGTCAAAACCTGAAAGTGGCGTTCATGCCATGGAAAGGTTATAACTTTGAGGATGCGATTGTTCTTTCTCAGCGTGTTGTTCGCGAAGACGTATTTACTTCAGTTCACATTGAAGAATTTGAATTGGATGTGCGCGACACCAAATTGGGAGAAGAAGAATTTACAAACGATATTCCCAATGTTAGCGAAGAAGCTACCAAAGACCTCGATGAAAACGGTATCATCCGCATCGGTGCCTGGGTACGTGACGGCGATATCCTGATCGGTAAAATTACACCAAAAGGTGAATCTGACCCGACTCCGGAAGAAAAATTGCTACGCGCCATCTTCGGTGATAAAGCAGGTGATGTTAAAGATGCTTCTCTTAAAGTTCCCCCTTCAACACGTGGTGTAATAGTTGACACCCGTCTTTTCCGTCGTGCCAAAAAGGATAAAGTCCAAAAGGCTAAGGATAAGAAAATGTTGGAAAAACTCGATAAGACTCATGAAAAAGATGTTGATGATCTGACTGTAAGAGTAATTGAAAAATTGCTCGTTCTTTTAGAAGGCAAATCTTCTCAGGGTGTAAAAAGTATCTACAATGAGATGGTAATTCCTAAAGGAGCCAAATTCTCACAAAAATTACTTAAAGATCTTGATTACAATAACATAGATTACTTCGGTTGGACAGATGATGAAAAGGTGAATGGTCTCGTTCGTCGCCTGTTGCACAACTATACCATTAAAGTCAACGAAGCGATAAGTGTTTATAAGCGTGAAAAATTCGCAATTACTATCGGAGATGAATTGCCCGCAGGTGTTTTAAAACTGGCAAAAGTTTATTTGGCACAGAAACGTAAACTACAGGTGGGTGATAAATTGGCAGGTCGCCACGGGAATAAAGGTATTGTAGCACGCATCGTTCGCGATGAAGACATGCCTTTCCTACCTGATGGTACCCCAATGGATATCATTCTTAATCCTCTTGGTGTACCTTCGCGTATGAATCTCGGTCAGATCTTCGAAACTGTTTTGGGATGGGCCGGTGAAAAATTGGGAATGACTTTCGCTACTCCTGTATTTGATGAAGCTAAATTGGAAGACGTAAACAGTTACGTTGAGAAGGCCGGTCTGCCAAGCTATGGTGAAATTCACCTCAACGACGGCGAAACTGGTGACCGTTTCCATCAGAAAGCTACTGTAGGTGTTATTTACATGATCAAACTTTCACACATGGTTGATGATAAAATGCATGCGCGTTCTATCGGACCGTACTCTCTAATTACTCAGCAGCCTTTGGGTGGTAAAGCTCAATTTGGTGGTCAGCGTTTTGGTGAGATGGAGGTTTGGGCACTTGAAGCTTATGGAGCTTCCCATATTCTGCAGGAGTTGCTGACTATCAAATCGGATGACATCGTAGGCCGCGCAAAAGCTTATGAGGCTATCGTAAAAGGTGATAACATGCCTATTGCGGGTATACCGGAATCGTTTAATGTATTAGTACACGAGTTGAGAGGTTTGGCATTGGATGTTAAATTTGATTAAAATCCAATTTATGCCTCTCTCAACTTCGGAATAGTTGAAATAGACCTTTCGAGTCATATTTGTCTCGAAAGGTTTCATAGCTAGAAAAAATCTTGTTGATTTATAAATCATAGCTTTCTATGTCGTTTAAAAAGAACAATACGAACAAGATCAAAAATAACTTCAGTTCAATTACACTGAGTTTGGCTTCTCCCGATTCCATTCTCGGACGTTCTTTTGGTGAAGTTCTTAAACCTGAAACCATTAATTATCGTTCCTATAAACCCGAACGTGATGGCTTGTTCTGTGAACGTATCTTCGGTCCTGTAAAGGACTATGAATGTTTCTGCGGAAAATACAAACGTATTCGTTACAAAGGTATCGTCTGTGACCGTTGCGGTGTTGAAGTAACTGAGAAAAAAGTACGTCGCGAACGCATGGGACACATCAAATTGGTGGTTCCAATTGTTCATATCTGGTACTTTAAATCACTGCCCAATAAAATTGGCTATCTGCTCGGTTTTTCTTCCAAAAAATTGGAGTCAATCGTTTATTATGAGCGCTATGTAGTAATTCAGGCAGGTGCTATCTCAGAAAAAGGTATTAATGGAAGTTTTGAAAGAGACCTTCTTACCGAAGAAGAGTATTTGGATATCTTGGATATGTTGCCAAAAGAAAACCAAATGCTTCACGATGATGATCCCAATAAATTCATAGCCAAAATGGGCGCTGAAGCTGTTCGTGATCTTCTACAACGTGTAGACCTCGAGAAAATGTCTTATGAGCTACGTCACAAAGCTGCTCATGAAAATTCTCAACAGCGTAAGCTCGAGGCTTTGAAACGGCTTCGAGTAGTAGAAGCATTCCGTGATGGTCAGCGCAGTATGGAAAACAAACCTGAGTGGATGGTGGTAGACTATCTGCCTGTTATTCCACCTGAATTGCGTCCGCTAGTTCCTTTGGATGGTGGCCGTTTTGCGAGTTCCGACCTCAATGACCTATATCGTCGTGTGATTATTCGAAATAATCGATTGAAGCGTCTCTTGGAAATCAAAGCTCCTGAGGTAATCCTGCGTAATGAAAAGCGTATGTTGCAAGAGGCTGTTGACTCTTTGTTTGACAATTCACGTAAATCCAATGCCGTTAAAGCAGAGGGTGGTCGTGCGCTGAAATCACTTAGTGATGTTCTTAAAGGTAAACAGGGCCGTTTCCGTCAAAACCTTTTGGGTAAACGTGTTGACTACTCCGGTCGTTCTGTAATCGTAGTTGGACCAACCCTCAAGTTGCATGAATGCGGTATCCCTAAAAATATGGCCGCTGAGCTCTTCAAACCTTTTGTTATTCGTAAATTGATTGAACGAGGTATTGTAAAAACTGTAAAATCTGCCAAGAAGTTAGTAGACAGAAAAGACCCTATTATTTGGGATATTCTTGAAAACGTATTGAAAGGTCATCCGGTTATGCTTAACCGTGCACCGACACTTCACCGTTTGTCAATTCAGGCTTTTCAACCTAAACTGATAGAGGGAAAAGCAATTCAGCTTCACCCACTTGTTTGTACAGCTTTTAATGCCGACTTTGATGGTGACCAGATGGCCGTTCACGTTCCTTTGAGCAATCAGGCGATTCTCGAAGCTCAAATTTTGATGCTGTCTTCACATAATATGCTTAACCCGCAAAACGGTACGCCTATCACCCTACCTTCTCAGGATATGGTTTTGGGTCTGTACTACATCACAAAGGGTAAAAAGACTATGGACGGTGTTGTTGTAAAAGGCGAGGGAAGAAGATTTTATTCTGCCGAAGAGGTTATTATTGCTTATAACGAAGGCCAGGTTGAGCTTCACGCATACATTACTGTACGCGTACCTCACCCTGAATCTGACGGTACTTTCTCAACACGACGTATCGAGACAACTGTGGGCCGTGTAATCTTCAATCAGGTAGTTCCAAAATCATTACCTTATATTGACGAATTGCTTTCAAAGAAAAATCTTAAACAGGTTATTGCATACATTCTTAAAGAAACCAATTTCCCGACTGCCGCCAAATTCTTGGACGATATCAAAGATTTAGGTTTCTATTGGGCCTACCGTGGTGGTTTGTCGTTCAATTTGAGTGATTTGATTACTCCGTCCATCCGTGAGGTCACATTGATTGAAACTCAAAATACTGCTGACGAGATTTGGGATAACTATAATATGGGTCTAATCACCAATAATGAACGTTACAACCAAATTATTGACGAATGGACTCAGGCAGATAATAAGATCACTGCTACACTAATGAAAGAGTTGGCTATCCACAAACAGGGTTTTAATTCTGTTTATATGATGCTTGACTCCGGTGCCCGTGGTTCCAAACAGCAAATTAAACAGCTTTGCGGTATTCGTGGTCTGATGGCAAAACCTCGTAAATCTGGTGATACCGGTGGTGCGATCATTGAGAACCCGATCCTTTCAAACTTCGTAGCAGGTTTGTCGGTTTTGGAGTACTTTATCTCTACCCACGGTGCACGTAAAGGTTTGGCAGATACTGCTTTGAAAACAGCAGATGCAGGTTACCTTACCCGACGTCTGGTTGACGTTTCTCAGGATGTTGTTATCAACATTCATGACTGTCACACACTTCGTGGTATTATCGTAACTGCTTTGATTGAAAATGACAAAATCATTCAACCGCTTTCTGAGCGTATTGAAGGTCGTTTTCCATTGTACGATATCCATCATCCGGAAACTGATGAGGTAATTGCTTTTGCAGATTCAGTGATCACTCCTGAGCTTTCTATGCTAATTGAGGAAGCTGATGTTGAAGAAGTTGAAGTTCGTTCAGTACTTACCTGCGAAGCCCGTCAGGGTATTTGTACCATGTGTTACGGTAAAAATCCTGCTTCAGGACGAATGACCGAAACAGGTGATGCTGTAGGAATTATAGCTGCTCAGTCCATTGGTGAACCCGGTACTCAGTTAACTCTACGTACCTTCCACGTGGGTGGTGTAGCTTCCTATACCGCAGAAGAATCTGAATTGAAATCAAAATTCGACGGTAAAATTGAGTTTGACAGTGTCCGTACGGTACCTTACTTCGATAAAGACAAAAATAAAACTACCAATATAGTCATTTCACGTACCGGTGAGATGCGTATTATTGATCCTAAAAATAGCCGTGTACTTTCTACAGCATACCTTGTTTATGGTTCTACAATCTATATCAAAGAGGGTGATAATGTGAAAAAAGGTGATATGATTGCTGAATGGGATGCTTACAACGCCTCAATCATCAATGAATATGACGGTTTTATTTTATTCGATGATGTTGAGGATGGAGTAACTTATCGAGTAGAACGTGACGATCAGACAGGTCACGAACAAAAAGTGGTTATTGAGTCTAAAAACAAACGTAAAGTACCTGTAATTAAAGTTGTAGACAAAGATCAGGTAGAACTTCGCTCATACACAATGCCTGTTGGTGCTTACATCATGATCAATGATGGTGACAAAGTAAGTGAAGGTCAAACTTTAGTGAAAATACCTCGTACGATGGGTAAAATCCAGGATATAACAGGTGGTCTACCACGTGTAACCGAGTTATTTGAGGCCCGTCGCCCATCAAATCCTTCAGTTGTTGCTGAGGTTGATGGAATCGTTAGCTTCGGTCGTGTTAAACGCGGAAATCGTGAGATTATTATTACTGCAAAAGATGGCCAAAAACGCAAATATCTCGTTGGTCTTTCAAAACATATTCTTGTTCAAGAAGCTGACTTTGTAAGGTCAGGTACACAGTTATCAAATGGTTCTGTCGCGCCTCAGGATATTCTAGCAATCAAAGGTCCTAATGCCGTACAGCAATATGTTGTAAATGGAATTCAGGAGGTTTACCGTGCACAGGGTATTACCATCAATGATAAACACATTGAAGTAATCGTTCGACAAATGATGCGTAAGGTTCAGATTACTGATCCGGGCGATACCAAATTCCTAGAAAAAGAGGCCGTTGGCCGCTTTGCTTTCCAGGAAGAGAATGACCGTGTATTCGACAAACTTTTGATTGAAGATGCAGGTGACTCTGGCAAATATTTTGCAGGACAGTTTATTACAGAACGTCAATTACGTGAAGAAAATTCTTCATTGCGTCGCGGTGATAAAAAATTGATGATAGCCCGTCAGGCTGTTGCTGCAACTTCACGCCCTATTCTTCAGGGTATCACCAAAGCATCTTTGGGTACTGAAAGTTGGATCTCTGCTGCTTCGTTCCAGGAGACTACAAAAGTATTGAGTACTGCTGCTATCTCTGCTTTGAAAGATGGCCTAGCCGGTTTGAAAGAAAATGTAATCGTTGGTAAACGTATACCTGCAGGTACAGGTATGCGCCAGTTTGAAGAATCTGTACTGACAGATGAAGATTTGGACAATGAATTCTCCAATGAAGGTGAAATATAGCCTATTGATTTATTAAAATATTAAGGAGCCGATTTCAAGCAATTGAAATCGGCTCCCTTTTGTGTGCCGTGCATGTCAATCAACTAGGTGGTGCAAGTCCACTGTGGGGGTATGTAATCGCCAACCACTAGCCAAAAGCAAGGGTGTCCATTGCGAGGTGGAATCTGAAGGAAGCTGGCGGCAAAACTCTGCCCCGAG
>CAINVS010000290.1 GCA_903854205.1 uncultured Bacteroidota bacterium
GCTTTCATCACGAACTCTAATGACGGATCTGGGTTTAATTCTAAAGGATGAAATGATAATAACCGATAAATAACCAAGTTGAACAAAACCTCGGATTGATTTTCCTACAACATATAAACAAAATAAATTTATTAATGGAATATCATATTGCATATTTCAAGTACTCTAACAAAGAAAAGGCCTGAAGAGTAGACTTCAGGCCTTTTATATTATCAACAGTTCCAATGATTACTGGTATCTACGCTTTGTATTGGGTTTACCGGTTTTAATTTGATTTCCACCAGGGAAACGATTTCCTTTTGGAGAACCTACGCGTGTCATAGCACAACGGAAACCAACAGTTGAGCTTGATTTATCTTCATCCATGAAACGACGTGCGCCGGGAGAAAGCCAATAAGCGCGGTCTGGCCATCCGCCTCCTTTGTAAACACGTGCCTTGTCTGAAATAAGCGAATGTTTACTGTACTCGTACATGTGTTTAGTTTGATCATCAAGCTCTGAATAGTTCAGTCGTGATTGCTGATCACCATCAAGGTAGTTAATGACATTTGATTTTTGGAAGTTTTGACGACCGGATATGTCCTCATCTGCCAGTGGTTTGTATTTCAAACGGCCGAGACTGTCAACACCAACGGGGTTACCATCTGCATCACGCTCAACTTGTGTGAATATGTTACCACGCATTGGATTAAGATCCTGAGTTTCAACATCACGAAGTGTTGTACTGGTCATAGGACGATAAACATCATATACCCACTCATTCACATTACCTGCCATATTGAATAGACCGTAGTCATTTGGTATATAAGAACGTACTGGAGCAGTGATGTGTGCATTATCATTCAGTGCACCTGCCATACCCATGTAGTCACCGCGGCCACGTTTAAAGTTGGCTACTATCGCACCCTGGGAGCGGCCATGCATTGGATAACGCACAGTGGTACCATTCCAAGGATAGATACGACGGTCAGTGATACGCTCATCTTTAGAATAACTCTGGTTACCGATAAGTGCAAGTGCTGCAAATTCCCACTCAGCCTCTGTTGGGAGTCGGTAAGAAGGAAGCATGATACCATCTTCGAAACGAACACGGCGTTCCTGTCCATCTGCAGGATTCACCATTGGCTTTGGCCCCGGCTGCGCTTCGTAAAGACCAGCGAGGTATGAACCTGTACTAAAGGTATTTTCACCCTGTTGTCCTTCAATAGAAGTTGGGTCTATCATACCCTGTTCTATAAGTATCATTTCATTTACACGGTCACCGCGCCATTTGCAGAATTCTGCAGCCTGAAGCCATGAAACTCCCACAACAGGGTAATCACTGTAGGCCGGGTGGCGAAAATATGTTTCAACGAACGGTTCGTTATAGGAAAGCTCCTCTAACCAACATAAAGTATCAGGAAGTGCCTGATTGTGAATCTGCGGCATTTCAGGATATACACGCTGAAGGTAGAACAGATATTCCAACCATTCGATATTTGCAATTTCTGTTTCATCCATGTAAAATGAAGAAACTGTTACACGACGGGCTATATTTCTATAATCAGACATTACGTCTTCTTCAGTCATACCCTGATTGAAAGTACCACCTTCAATAAAAACTAGATTGGGGCCGGTCATCTGACCTTTGTATTCGAGAGGTTTCTCAAAGCCTCCCCATTGTTGGGAATTGAAACCCCATCCGGTTGTCGCAGAGCGCTCTTCACGCTTACAAGATGTTGTGGCAATCAACATCCCTGCTAAACCAAGCAAAATTATTTTTTTCATCTGCAAGCAAGTTTTTTTTATTTAAAATAAAAGGCAATGACAAAAATAGAAAAAAAATGCGATTACCTAAACAAATTTAAACAATCGTTATAATTCGTTCCTTTGTTTTTTCTTTCAAAGTTCAGAATAAGAGAAATTTCATGTGCTCCGCCGGAATTAACCCCAAGTCCTGAAACGGTGAGGTCATAACTGTAAGCAATTTTCAGATACGTCATCTCATAGCCGGCCATCAAAATAACGGCATCAGCATTCGAAAAAGTATGTCTGAACCAAATTCCTCCAAAAAAAGATTCGTGTTGTGCATATGCACCCAAATTTAGCTGTTGAAACTGTCTTTGTTTAGTAAACAGTATATTTGGTGATAAAAACGTCTTCTTCTTTATTTTATTGTATTCCCCTAACGGAATTTGACCTCCGGCATGAAAAGTAATTCTCAGTGGCAGTTCCCCATCCAAATTATTAAATCTGAAGAACCCTTCTTTGGGAGCATTCAGGTGTTTTATTGCTACGCCGCCGTAAATGTAACGAGTGTGAAGCAAACCACCAAAACCAAAGTCAAAATAATTGATATTTTCAACAGGTCTTGCTTCTCCGGTTTGGTTAAGATTACCGTTTGCATCAAATGCACCTGTCTCTACATTCAGCTGATCCAGAAAAATTAATTTATCCCAGGCCAATCTTTTGTTTACAAAATTAGCTTCGAGCCCTGTTCTGAAATACATATTTTCGTTAAACTGAAGATTGTATGCATAACTCAAACCAATCTGAGTGGCATTATAAATGCCGTTACCAGCTACATCAGCCAAAACCGAAACACCGAAACCGCTGTTCAACTGCTTGGACAACTGACTGAAAGAAGCTGCATAGGTAGCATAAGCCTGATTGAGGTTGGGCCACTGATTGCGATAGTTAAGATGGAATACCGGCGCTTCTGCCGTACCTGTCAATGCCGGGTTAAGCTGAAGGGGCGAAGCGTAAAACTGACTAAAAACAGGATCCTGCGCTGAAACAGGAGTAGCTGTAGCCAATAAAATGGCGTAAAAAAGAATAATTTTTTTATATTTTCGCATGGAATTGCATTTCATACCAACACTTTTATGATTAGCTTCGTTTTCTATAACGGACAGAAGTTGACTACGCATGGAATTGCATTTCATACCAACACTTTTATGATTAGCTTCGTTTTCTATAACGGACAGAAGTTGACTAATTGTGTACCAAAATTAGATTAATTATCAGGCATTAGTAATTTTATTCGTAAAAATATCTGAGCAATACTATTTTGTTGTAAGTATTCTCAATTTTATCGCTATAATTGTATTCCCATCCATTAAGCAGAAATAATTCAAAAAATCTGTTATTTATTTTTTCTTTTTTTAGCAAGGAAAATATTCCCGTTTACTTTAAACGTAAAACTCAGTTTTTGGTTATTATTATCAAAGCAATTTTTACCGCACTTTTCAAAGACAGACTTATGTCATCCAATTTCAATATATATTTTCTAAGTACACTTTTTACAGCACTTTTTTTGGATGTTGCTGCACAGGGTACCTATATTAACACCATACCGGTTAAAATACAGTGGGATGCTGCACCAAAAGCTTTTAGCAATGATGCGGAAAAATATTTTTTAACTTTCCGTGGCGCTGCTTTTGACGAGTCTGAAATGTTGCCGATAAAAACTGAGCGAGTTAACCTCAATGGTCCGGGAACGGTACGTTTGGAGCTGCAACGGGCAGTTTATGAGCCAATTGGAAATAGTGTTGAGTGGGGACAGGCGGCCATCAATAATGAAATCCTTTTTAAATCGGAAGTCTCTGCACAACGTGGAAGTTATGCTGCTGTTATACAGTTTGTACCTATCAGAAAAAATCCACTGACCGGACAATATGAAAAACTGATGAGCGGGGATCTTAAAATCTATGCAGAAACTTCTCGAAACCCGGCCCCTGCAAAAACAAAAAACTTACAGGTTTCTAAGTTAAATGATGGTCAAATCTACAAATTTACTGTTAGCGGCAGCGGTATTTATAAACTGGATTACAACTTTTTGCAAAGCTTGGGTGTAGATGTTCAAAATATCGATCCCAGAAATATTCAAATTTTAGGCAACGGCGGCAAATCACTTTCCGAAACCGTAGGCAGTGCATTGCGAATTGATGACCTGATGGAAAATGCCGTTTATGTTCAGGGTGAATCAGACGGCAGTTTCGATAATTCTGACTACCTTATATTTTATGCTCAGGGAAATGATTATTGGACTTACAATTCTGCCGATTCAATTTTCAACCGGTTTCAAAATATCTACACCGATAATATAAGTTATTTTGTAAAAATTTCAGGGAATCAGGGCAAACGGATCGGAAGCAGAGCCTCTATTGCAAGTACTGCCTACAATACAAGTACCTATGATGCCTTGCAGCATTATGAATCCAACGAATTGAATCTGATGGAAAAAGAGTTTGCGCTTCCGCCAAGCGGCAGACTATGGGTAGGCGATCCTTTTCAGATTTCACGCAGCCAGATTTTCAATTTCAGTTTTCCCAACCGCATCGCCTCAGATACTGTTAAAATACAGTCAATATTCTACTCAAGAGCATTCAATCAGGGCAGTTATGAAGTAAAAGCGAATAATTCAAGCATTTTCAGTTCAAATATCAGTTCTGTCAATAATTATATCTATTCAATTTATGCCAGAACGCTCAAAAGCAGAGTCAACTTTTTTACTGCCACTAACAATATAGACATTAATATACTGTATAATAACAGCAGCTCCACTTCAGAAGCCTGGTTGGATTATATAACATTGAATGCTCGTTGTTTACTTTCATTCAGCGGCGGACAAATGTCATTCAGAGATATCAGAACCTTGGGGAAAGGCACTGCATCTTATCAGCTGAGCAATGCAGCGACTGCAACTGTTTGGGATGTGACCGATCCATACAATGTTGAACAACAGCAGCACAATGGCAGCAGCTTTGGCGCTCCTGCTGATATCTTGCGCAGTTTTGTCATATTTGACGGTTCTAATTTCATGACGCCTACGGCAGTGGGTTCAGTTGCCAATCAGAATCTGCACGGAATCAATACATCACCGCAACTGCTCATTGTTTATCACCAAAACTTTCAGGCAGCAGCATTGCGTCTTGCCGCACATAGGGCTGCACACAGCAATATGACTGTTCTCGCTGTAGATGTTGCTCAGATTTACAATGAATTTTCTTCAGGACATCCTGATATCACTTCAATCAGAGATTTTGCCAAAATGCTTTATGACCGTTCTTCGGGGAACGATTCTCTTCGTTATTTGCTGCTTTTCGGAGCCGGTTCATTCGACTATAAAGGTTTGAATCCTGCCCGCAGCAGAGACAATAATTATATCCTGGCATACGAAACAGATACTTCTGACGACCCGCTTAAAACCTATACTTCTGATGATTATTTTGCATTATTGGATGACGGTGAAGGGAATATGGGCGCCAACAGTCTGCTTGACATTGCTATAGGCCGTCTACCGGTAACTTCTGCAAGTGATGCAGAGGCAGTTGTTGATAAAATCATCCGTTATGATACCGATCCCGAATTACTTGGCGATTGGAAAAACAGACTTACCTTCTTTGCTGATGATCAGGACGGAAATCTGCATATGAATGACACTGAGGGCATTGCTGCTAACGTTGCCGCACGTGATTCAGTTTACAATGTTGATAAAATCTATTGCGATGCCTACCCGCAGGTGAGTACCTCGGGCGGTAGCCGCTACCCGGATGTTAATGCTGCAATTTTGAGAAATATTTTCAAAGGCTCTTTGGCTATGACCTATTTGGGTCATGGCGGCGCCGACGGATTAGCACAGGAGCGCATTTTTACAACCTCTGAAATTAATTCATTGGATAATCAGTACAAGTTACCGCTTTTTGTAACGGCGACATGTTCGTTCGCGCCTGTTGATGACCCGGAATATACAAGTGCCGGTCAGTTATTGATTCTGAATCCCAGTGGCGGAGCTATTGCGCTGCTCACAACAGTACGTGTAGTATTGGCCGATGCCAATGAGTACCTTGTACGCAAGACTTTTGAAAGTTTTTTTGTCAGAGTGAACGGCAGAATGCCAACAGTGGGCGAGGTTTTACAAAATGCCAAAAACAACAGTGGGGTTCTGAGTGCGTCAAATACAAGAAAATATCTTCTTTTAGGAGATCCGTCAATGACCCTGGCATACCCAGAACAAAGAGTAGTAACTACAACTATCAATGGTAATCCTGTGAGCGGCAACGACACTATCAGAGCACTTCAGCGAGTGACTATCAGCGGAGAAATTCAGGATAACAGCGGCTATCTGCTCAGCAATTTTAACGGTACTGTCTATCCTACTGTTTTCGACAAGCCTGATACAATCTGGACCCGCGGCAATGATGCAGACAGTTATATCAGCAGTTTTCCGCTTCAGAAAAAAGTAATTTTCAAAGGTCGTGCAACTGTAGCAAATGGTCGTTTTACTTTCTCGTTCATTGTTCCGGTTGATATAAATTATACGCTGGGATACGGGAAACTTTCCTACTATGCTGACAATGGTACAGAAATGGACGCCAATGGTGCTTACCTCGATATTCTCATTGGCGGTACCGATCCGAATGCAGCCAGTGATGACCGTGGTCCGGAAGTGAGTGTTTTTATGAATAACGAAAATTTTGCTTCGGGTGGAATTACAGATGAAAACCCTCTCCTTTTTGTAAAACTGAAGGATGACAGCGGTATTAACACTGTCGGCAATGGCATTGGACACGATCTTACCGGTTTGCTTACCTATATTCAGGATGAGCATGAAAACATTTACAGCCTAAATGATTTTTACGAGGCCAATATGGATGATTTTACTTCAGGTACTATCAACTATCCTTTGCAAAGTCTTCCTGTAGGCAAACATACCATGAAAGTAAAAGCATGGGATGTTTATAACAATATGGGCGAAGGTTCTACGGAATTTATCGTAGCTGCCGATGCAAAAATGGCGCTGGCACAGGTACTCAATTATCCAAATCCCTTTACAACACATACAGAATTCATGTTCGAGCACAATCTGCCCGGTCAGGAATTGGAAGTACTCATACAGATTTTTACCGTTTCAGGTAAAATTGTAAAAACCATCAGTCAGGACCTCAGTACTGCAGAAAACGACGGGTACAGAGCTAGGGGTATTGAATGGGATGGCCTGGATGATTTTGGCGACCGTCTCGGCCGTGGGGTTTATGTATATAAAGTTACCGTTCGTGCAACCGGTCCTGCTCCAAGCGGCAGCGAAGAACCGACGATTCAGAAAAACAGCGAATACCAAAAACTGGTTATATTGAAATAATCGCGCGTATACGCCTACGCCTGCATGCATAGATTTGACAACTTTTTAAAAGTTGTCAAATCTTGTAGGCAGGAGCGCGCGGACGAATAAAATTTTTTGTTATTTTTTTTATAGGTTATCTGTTATCATTAACAAGTATTGACAATATTATGTATTTTTGCTTTTTAAACCAAACTGACAGACTATGACAGAAAATATACACAAGTAATTATTTTATTGAATCTGACTTAATTTATTTATGAGCTTACGATTTTTAAAAGCTTGTGGTGTATTGACTGCGCTGCTGTCTATATGTGCCGATCAGGTATCTGCACAATGTGTTCTGAAATTCATTAACGGTTCGCAGCAATTGGTTCAGCCCGATGGAAGCCCCTGTTCAAATACCATTATTACCGCTGTACCATTTCTAAGAATAATTCCTGATGCCCGTTTTGGTGCAATGGGTGATGTTGGCATTGCTGTCGATCCGGATCCAAATTCTATGCACTTCAATTCTTCCAATCTGTCATTCGGCGCCAAAGACTTCAGCTTCTCTGCTACCTACACACCGTGGCTGCGTGCTCTTGGATTGAATGATGTATTTTTAGCCTATCTTTCTACATACAAACATATTGACGACCGACAAACTATTGGCGGATCACTCCGTTATTTTTCATTAGGTCAGATTCAGTACACCGACGACCAGGGCAATCCGCTGCAGATGGTTCGTCCCCGTGAAATGGAATTGGCCTTTGCTTACTCACGTAAGATGAGTGAAAATTTTTCTACCTCACTTGCCTTGAAATATATTTTCTCTTCATTGGGAACAGGTGCCGTGAATGGTGACATTCTTACACCTGCTCACGCTTTTGGTGCCGACATTTCATTCACCTACAGACAGCCGTTGAAAATAGCCGATAAAAAGGCAAATCTGAATTTTGGTTTGGTCTTTTCCAATCTGGGTTCAAAAATTTCTTATATAAAATCAGCAAATCGCGACTATATCCCTGCCAACTTTGGCTTCGGTACTGCATTTGACTATAATTTTGATGACCATAACTCGCTGACAATAGCAGTTGATATAAATAAACTAATGGTGCCTACTCCAATTCCACGTACTATGGAAGACGATCAGGGCAATTTTGTAGCAAATCCTGAATACGATACCGACGGAAACGGTATACCCGACTACAAAGAAAAATCGGTTCCTGTTTCCATTTTCTCTTCTTTTGGCGATGCAGCAGGCGGTGCCGGTGAAGAGTTCCGTGAGCTGATGTATTCTATAGGAATGGAATATTGGTACAACAAACAATTTGCTGTCCGTTTTGGCCATTACAATGAGCACAAAACCAAAGGTAACCGCAAGTTCTTTACCGTTGGATTAGGTATTCGCTATAACATATTTAATATCAATTTCTCTTATTTGATTCCTGCTGTTGCTGCCCAAAGAAATCCTTTGGACAACACGCTGCGCTTTTCTCTGATTTTCGATTTCGGTCAGGCGCCAATGTTCAATAAAAAGAAGAAAGGATAATCTCCATATTGATCTTTGATTTTTCCTCTGAAATTATAATATCTTTGCAGGGCTGTTTCCAAAAGGAAGCAGCCCTGTCTTATTAATCAGACATTATATTAATATGAAAATTCAGACTGTATCGTCCCGTTGGACTTTTTTATTCAAAATGGCCTTACCCCTGCTTTGGCTCATTATCATGGGTGGATTGAGCATTCTCATTGCCTTTTCGCCACTCGACAGCCTGAAAGGGCCTGTCAGCCCTATGACTGCAAAATTACTGGTCATTTCCCTTTTCTTTTCCATTCTTGCCATGCTGTATATCTTTTACGGACGTGCCAAATGGGTGGGAATGACCGATTCCTATTTATATGTTTCCAATTTTTTCAAATCCTATAAATATACTTATGACAGTGTTGAAAGATTTGAAGAGGTATATATGGTATTCTTTACCAAAGTAGTTATTCATTTTCATCAGCCCACAAAATTTGGCAAAAGCATCTATTTTGTCAAAAGTCTTTATTGGAAATACTTTTTGGAAAAGCACCCGATGGTATTGGACGCTATGAGCGGAAAAAGAACAGGTGATGAGGTTATTACGGAGTCGGAGAATATGTAAAACATGATTTTCATAATATAAAAAGGGCAGCCAATAGACGAGAGCACTGAAAAAGTCCTTTAATATTTAATCAATTTCCTTATTTTAAGGCAGCTCTCAAAAAATCCTGCCAGTCCTTTGCGGCATGATAATGTTCCATGACAAATTCCAAAAAATCATCCTGAAGTACAAGCTGTTCTGCATCGTGGTACTCCGCCATATAATAAAACTGCTTATTTGCAATCAATGGCATTTTCTCTGTCCATTCGCTGAAAGGTTTGAGCAGTCTTTTATTTTTATCGCCTTTAATTTCGCCAAATAGGCGGATAAAATTTTTATCTCTTTGCAGCGATTCCACCACTTCAGGTGCCTGAATTAGTGCCGTTCTGATCTTTTCTATTTGTACTTTGTCAGGCATATAAGATCCGCCTCCGATCCAAATTTCTCCAACGCCCAACTGAATATAAGTACCGGGCATTTCCATGTCTTTGCGACCCAATGGTGAAAGCACCGCCGATGAATATAGTTTATAAGGCGTTTTGTCATTGGAAAAACGGGTATCTCTGAAAATCCGGAAAATAGCATCTTTTGACTGAAGATGGGCCATTGCCGGTTCTTCCTTTGCTATAGCAGCAATGAGGTCGTTGACAAAGACTTCAAATGGTTTTTTAACATCCTTTTCATAACGGCTTTTGTTGGCATGATACCAGTCGCGGTTATTATTGGCAGCCAATTCCTTGAAAAATTGGTTATAGGCTTCATTGAAATATTTCATAATAGTTTTCGGATTTTTTTGCTAAATTTTATGCTCCAAGGGAGCGATAAGTCTGGTAAGGCTACCACGGGCATTTTAATTTTGCCTTAATACAAAATTACAACACAGGTCTTTTTGTTCAGTTTTATATTTCAATCTAAATATAAGACAAAGTTTATAAAAACATTTTTCCGGATTATTTTTTTTAAGGATAATCAATGTATTGAGAATTTATGTATTAAAACAATACCGATAACTTAAGCGCTTCAGTTATTCAGATTATTATCCTTTCTAAGTTGCCATTCTCCATTTTTTTACCTAAACTTGAAGTTAATTTATAAAAAGAGAAGACTTTCCTCTTTCTACATTAATCTTTCATCTGTTTTTATGTCCAAAAAACTATTCCTGCTCGACGCTTATGCACTCATTTACAGAGCGCATTTTGCATTTATAAAAAGACCCCTCATCAACTCAAAAGGGGTAAATGTTTCCTGTGTAAATGGATTTACCTCCCTGGTTTGGGATGTCATCCAAAAAGAAAAACCCACGCATATTGCGGTGGCTTTCGACCTTTCTGGACCAACTTTCCGCCATGTCATGTACGAACCCTACAAGGCTAATAGGGAAGAACAGCCCGAGGATATCACAGTGGGTACACCATATATTAAAAAAATCATTGAAGCCATGAACATTCCAGTCGTCAGCTGTGCCGGATATGAGGCAGACGATGTCATAGGTACCTTGGCAAAACAGGCTGAAGCTGAAGGGTTTGAGGTATTCATGATTACTTCGGACAAAGACTACGGACAACTTGTTTCCGACAAAGTTTATTTGTACAAACCCGGCCGTCAGGGCAACGAAGTAGAACTCCTGAAAAGAGAGGAAATCTGCGAACAATGGGGTATCAAACGCGTGGAACAGGTCATTGACATGCTTGGCCTTCAGGGAGATGCTGTAGATAATATTCCCGGTGTAAAGGGAATCGGACCAAAAACTGCACAGATATTAATAGAAAAATACGATTCTATAGAGGGAATTATCGAGCATGCCAATGAACTTTCTGACAAACAGAAGCAGCAAATTCTCGACAATAAGGATATTGCACTTTTATCGAAAAAGTTGGCGACTATTGATATCAATGTTCCTATTCAGTTCGACGCGACTATTTATCAGGTAGATCCGATTAACAAAGAAGCGTTGGCCGACCTTTTCAGGGAGTTGGAGTTCCGCAGTCTGGCCAAAAAAATTCTTGGTAAAGACCTGGGTGCATTGGACGAACCGGCAGATGATGGCAGAATTGTACAAACCGACCTTTTCGGCAATGTCATTGAACAGCCTGAAAGAAAGGTTTCGATGGCTGCGAATGCACACCTTGTGAATAAAACACTTGAAAATAATCCGCATAAATACCATCTGGTCGATACGCCCGAAAAGCGCATGGGCCTTATTAAACTGCTTTCTGCACAGAAGGAATTCTGTTTTGACACAGAAACTACAGGTTTGGATCTGGGTGCCGAAATGGTGGGCATGTCCTTCTGTATTGAGGCTTCAGAAGCTTATTTTGTGAACTTTCCGGAAAGTCAGTCGCAGACTAAGGCTATTTTGGAGGAATTCAGAGCGCTTTTTGAAAATGAAAACATAGACAAAATCGGTCAAAATCTAAAGTTTGATCTGCTTATGCTACGCTGGTACGGTATTGAGATAAAAGGCAGAATTTGGGACACCATGATCATGCACTATCTCATCGAGCCAGATCAGCGTCATGGTATGGACTATCTTTCCGAGACTTATCTGGGCTATTCTCCGGTTCCAATCGAGAATCTGTTAGGGAAAGGTGCAAAGAAAAAAATTACCATGCGCGATGTTCCTTTGGAAAAACTGAAGGAATACGCGGCTGAAGATGCCGATGTGACCTGGCAGCTGAAACAGAAACTGGACAGTATTCTGGCCGGTGATCTGCGCAATCTGTATCTCGACATTGAAGAGCCGCTCATCAAAGTGCTGGCCGATATGGAATGGAATGGTGTGAATCTGGATACTCCTTTCCTTTCGGATTACAGCCAAAAAATGGAAAAGGACATCGATGTTCTGCGCAAAAGTATTTTGGAAGAAGCGCAGACACCCTGGTTGAATTTGGATTCTCCAAAACAGGTGGGTGACGTGCTTTTTGAGCGAATGAAAATTCCTTACCGTTGGAAAAAAACCAAAACGGGGCAATACTCCACCGACGAGGAAGTGATGACCGAATTGGCCCTGAAGTTTCCGATTGTGCAACATATTTTGGATTACCGTCAGCTGGCAAAGCTAAAATCGACTTATATCGATTCTTTACCGCGATTGGTAAATCCGCATACCGGCCGTCTGCACAGTTCTTTCAATCAGGCACTGACCAATACCGGCCGTCTGAGTTCGAACAATCCCAATTTGCAGAATATTCCAATTCGCAGCGATGCGGGCAGGGAGATTCGCAAGGCTTTTATTCCGAAGGACAAGAACCATGTCCTGCTCGCGGCCGACTATTCACAGATTGAATTGCGCTTAATTGCCGAGCTGAGTCAGGAAGAAGCCATGCTCGATGCCTTCCAAAAAGGTCAGGATATTCACACGGCAACTGCTGCTAAAATTTACAATATTCCGATTGAGGAAGTGACTAAACAGCAGCGTTACAATGCTAAAACTGTAAACTTTTCCATCATCTACGGTGCCGGAGCAATGCTGCTTTCTCAGCAATTGGGTATAAAGCGGGCTGAGGCAACGGAACTGATCAAACAGTATTTTGCACAATATGGCGGACTGAAAAAATATATGGAAAATGTGGTGCATGAGGCCCGCGACAAGGGCTATGTGACCACCATCTGCGGTCGCCGCCGCTATCTGCGCGACCTCGATTCCCGCAATGGCATGATGCGCTCACATGCGGAACGAAATGCGATTAACACACCTGTTCAGGGTTCTGCTGCCGATATGATAAAACTAGCAATGGTGAAAATTTATAATGAGCTGAACAAGGGCGGTTTCAAAACCGAGCTTATCCTTCAGGTTCATGACGAATTGGTGTTTGATGTGCCAAGGGATGAACTGGAAAGAGTAAGAATCATCATTGAAGAGAGCATGAAGAATGCCTTACCGGGTCTGAAAGTGCCTATTGTTGTGGGTATTGATACCGGTGAAAACTGGTTGGAGGCACATTAAGAGATTTTGAAGATTTGGGGATTTGATAATGTTTTTTTTGATGTTCCTTATGTAGAAGATTTTCTATAATTTGAGAATTTGTAGATTGACTCATTTTGTTATTTATCAATGCAGTACTATAATTTTGAAAACTGAATTTAGAGCGCTCTTTAATTTGAGAACCGAGCATTGAACACTTTTATTTGAGACTTTTTAAAATTATCTCATTGATAAATAACAAAATATGAATTTTATTTTCTGAAACTGTCATTTGTAATGGAAAAAATTTAATCCAATAAGCAAATTTAAACGCTAATCCCTATCCTCTGGATTTAACTCCTCCAACAACTCCTGAGGGCTGATTTCTTTTTTATCCTGCAGCTTTTGGCGCAGCAGATAGGCCACTAATCCCATTGCGATAAAGCCTGTGCCCAAAATGAGGATGATGAGATTTGGATAATTGTGTTCCAATATAAAATATTCCTGAAGACCCTGAACGATAATAGCGGCCCCAAGTCCGCTGTTCAGATAAGTAAAATTCTGCTCCGGACTCTCCGCAAATTTGGCCATTCCTATAAAATAACCAAAAACAGCTGCGAGCGTCAGATGTCCGGCCACTTTGAGCAGTGGCAGCAGGAAATCCTCTCCTGTCGGTTGCAGCAATAGTTCCACTGTAACCATTCCAAGGGAAAGCCAAAGGGTATAAAGAACCATGAAGAAAGGCTCGCTGCATTCTTTTGAAGGATAAACAAAATATCTTAGAAATAGAAAACTCAAAAGCTGACTGCAAAGCCCTATTGCAAATAATGCATAAAACAGCAGCATTACAGGGTCCCGCCCCTCTATGACACCAAAATCATAGCCCATTTTACGCAATAAAAAAGCAATCTGAGCAATCACGGAAGCGGCTGTGAGCGCATATGGTACAAACCTCAAACTAAGCTTAAGTTTAAGGTGCAGCAAAGTCAATAAAACAGTTATGCCTAAGACAATTGTCAAGGCGATCAGTAAGGACATTGTTTGGTTTTGGTTCAACTTGCGGACAGCGCCGCAGGTAAAATTACTTCAATAAATGATCAGCAATATCTCTGTCTTCGCCATTATTATGCGGAGAATTTTCGACATGCCAATGTATCATATAGCGGCTCATTATTATGGCAATCACAAATGTGACAAGGGTAAAAATCATTAAAGAACTATGCAATTTCTGGAACAGGAAAAAATCAAACAATCCATGTATTATTGTAGCTGAAAGCAACCCAATGCAGAGCTTGAGGAACTTATTTTTGTCAGAAAATTTAGCTAATCCTACAAAATAACCCATTAGTACTGCAAAAGAGGCATGAGCAGGCACAGATAATATCATACGCATGAGTGCGGTTTCAATACCACCATGTTTGTCATCGAAAACATACAGGACATTTTCAAAAGTGGCAAAACCCATGCCCACAATCACGGAATAGACAATGCCATCCATTGGTTCACAAAATTCTTTTTTGGGAAAAATATAGAAACGAAGAAATAAAAATTTAGAAAATTCTTCACTGAATCCTATTACACCCACAGCAAAAATGAAGGTAGAAAAGGTATCTCTACTTATACCGAAACCCAAATAAGCGCCCGTCTCTTCTAATAGCAATGCAGGAAAAACACTTAATAAACCGAAAACAAAACAGGCTATCAGATATTTATGCGGTTCGCGTTCGTGTTTGTCGCGCCACCAGATGTACCAACTGAGGAAAAGTCCTGGAAAAACAGCCAATATGAATAATAATATACCCATAGTTTTATATGTTTATAAAAATATCCGAGTTTTAGTATTATCGAAAAAAACAGCATTTAAAGATCGCTATATTTTGTCAGGAATTAAAAGATATACAATACGATTTATTTTTGGCCATCTTTAAAATCCCAAAAGCATGAAAAAATTGACCTTTCATTAGTTGCTATACTTTTCAATTTAGCTAGATTAAAATTGGATTACCGACCACTCGATATTGTCTTTGAACAGTCGAAGAATAATAAAATCAGAGTTATTTGGGATAAATTTAAAATGATGCAGGGCGTCTTCATGAAAGTAGAACTCTAGATGTCATTAATGTCGGTACAAAAGGATTCAAATTTGAAGGAAGAAAAAGTGAAATAGTTGAGCCGGAGGGATAAAAGTATTCTGTCTACTATCGTTTAAACCCAAATTTCCAAAAATAGGCCGCCCAAAATGCAGCGAAAAAAGCAGCAAAAATGATAAGTCCATTGATGGCGGCATCAGGTTTTTTTACAAAAACACTGAGTGCTATAAAGGTATAGGCTGCTATGTAAAAGATAGGAAGGACAGGATAGAACGGCACTTTGTATATATCATTTCCTTCCGGAGCCGTATTTTTTTTACGAAAGTAAAAAATTGTAGCCGCTGAAAAGGCCATTCCTATACTGTCCAAAAACATAATATAATCGAGTATCCTGTCAAATTCCTGAGCGTACATCAATGTAAAAATAGAGGCTACCGTAAAAACAGAAAGTGCGGTAGTCATCACCTGTGTTTTGGGATTTATATCGCGGAAAGATGCCGGCATAGTGCCGTCTTCGCTCATAGCAAACATTACCCTGGGGCTTGTAAGAAGCATAACATTGACATAGCCCAAAACGGAGAAAAAGAATAGCCAGGATACAATCTGAAAGCCAGATTCACCAAATATTTTTGAGGCCATGACGGCGCCAATTGACTCTGTATTGCCCAATTCGTTAAATCCGATAACCCTATAATAGGCAAAATTAATAAGCATATAAAGTAGAAGGACAACTCCGATGCCGATGAATATTGCTTTTGGCATAATCCTACTGGAATTTTTAACTTCAGCTCCAAAATTTATGCTCTGCTGATATCCGCCAAATGTAAAAGAAACGGCAACCAGGCAGACACCCAGTGCATAACCCAAATCGGCCCAGCCCGGCGCTGTTTGTATTATATCTGATGGGGTTGAGGTTAAATTGGCATCCGGACTCACAAATATTGCACTGATTACCAACACCATCAATGCAATTTTAAAAAGCATCAGTATATTTTGCACCATTGAACTCAAGCGCAGACCCAAGAGATTTAGACCGTAAAAAAGGACGATACAGCCTCCGGCAATCCATAGTTTTGCTTCCAATGTATTTTGCGCATCTGTAAAGGCTGCATTGCTGATGTATTCTGCTCCGATAAGGGCTATAGCTGCTACAGAAGCTGCATTCGATACCAATATAATTGCATTGATAGCAAAGGCCACCGAGGGGTGATAGCAGGCCGAAAAAATTTTATAATAAGCGCCTGTCACAGGATATCGCGATCCAATTTCCGCATAAGTCAATGCACCGGACAAAGCAATCAATCCGCCAATAAACCAAGCTGCAAAATAAATAGTGGGTGTAAGTGCCTGATTCGCTACATTTACAGGAGTACGAAAAATACCCATTCCAATTACCAGACTTATGACAATCATAGTGAGGTCGAAGAGACTAAGTTTGCGGGCTTTGGTTTGCATATCGGAATCACTTTTGGAAGAATAACTCTACCAAACTACAAAATATATTTAATTTACACAGCAAGGCTAACAATTAGTTTTGGCAGTTTTTTTACAAATTATTTCACTAAACTAAGATATTATCAATAACTCCTTTTTTATCAACATTTTAAAACTTTGGCATGATTATCGCAATTTTCGATTGAGGTTTTTTATTAGGTTAGTTAAAGGTTATTAAAAAAGCGATTCGGGAGGCACCGAATCGCTTTTGTTGTTTAAACCATTTCATATAACAGCAAAAAAAAGGACTGCAGATGCAGTCCTTTTTTTTGCTGTTATATTTATTATTACCAAACCGGACAACCGTAACGTCGTCCACCACCTAAAGAAGAAGGATCGATGAAATAACTGAAACGGAGTGTGATTGTATAATATGAGTCATTATCTTTAGGGTCACCACGCTGTTCGCTAGGATTTGAAACCCTTGCGTTTACACCACCTGTGTTGTAGGTTACACCATTATAAGTTTCAGTACTTCCCGGATCAATTTCTATTGATCTACGAGACATTGCAATTGCAAGTCGAGCCTGATCGACTGGCATATTATCAATAAATAATTTTGGATCGATATAATCTGTACTCAGATCATCGATATAATCAGTGAAAGTTAAACGATGATTCACTTCAACGCACATTGCCCATTGATCGTTATAGCTCCACTTCAAACCAAGTCCAAGCGGAACATTCAATTGGGTAAGTTTATAATCTAAACGACCCGGCACAAAACCCTGTCCTTCGGTTTTTAACGGTTTTAAGTCAACCCAAGCTCCATCAGGGGTATTACCTTGTGGTCTGAAGTTGAATATACCAATACCAATAAACCCGTAAGGAGAAAGTACACTGTAGCTTTGATATCCACCGCCTAATTCAAAATTGTAAGGAATAATCTCAGCAGCAATTGAAGCTTCAAATACACGTGAGCGGAAGTTCAACTGTCTGTAATAGCGGAACCAAGCATCATCTCCTCCGCCGGTATTTGGATCTGTACCGGAGAAACCGCCTCGTGTACCAGCACTGGCAAGGTTGTCATCACCTTTTAGCATCAGGAAACCTAAATCCAAACGTCCAGAAAAATAGGGGCTGGGATTCCACCGTCCATAAATACCAAAATTCGGTCTGATGGCCTTGAAATCTGAATCACGAAGAAAAGGACGGCCAATACCTGATTGTCCACCCAAATCGCCCAAGAACATTGCTGTTCCCAATTGAACACCTACTTCGAAAGGGTAAGCTGGCTTGTAGCCATTTTGAGCCTGTCCGGCAATGCTCAAGCCCGCCAAAAAAACAAGTGTAGAAAAAATCTTTTGCATCACAAAGTCCGGTATATAGTTATTAAATGTATTTTTATAAAACATTGACAACAAATTTGTTATATTCATCATAGTGAATAAAAACAATTGATGATATAGTATTTGATGTAAATGTAGCAAATTCTTTAAATTAGAACGATTAATTTTTCAAAATAGTATTGAAAATTAATTAAAAGTGAAATTAATTAAATGGTTTTCAATGAAAATATTTGTTTAAGGAAGGCAGTTAATAATGAAACGCCAGTTTGGTTATAATTCTACTGTAGAATAAATATGTCATCAGAACTGAGCTTTATAGTTAACAAATTAGCATCATCAACCTTTTAATTTCCCTTTCAGCGATATCTTTGCTCCCGCTAACTAATGAAAATCTGTCATATTCCTCCACTGCTTTAAGATAGTTTCGTTGATTTTCATAAATAGCCGAGCGCAGCAGAAAAACATCCCAAAATTCCTCGTTTTCTTCAAAGCTATCAGTTTGCATTCCTATTGATGACGCCAAATTCAGCGATTGCAGAGCATCCGCCTCTTTATTGGAAATGAGCTGAATTTTAGCCAATTTAATATGCAGCAGTGGATTTTCCGGATCAAAACTGCAGGCTGTTTTGAAAGATTCTTCTGCATTGGGGAAATCTGATTTGTACCAATAACAGCTTCCCAAAAAACAGTGATATTCCGCTTTGTTTTCATTGAGTTTAATAGCCTGCTGCAACAAAGCGATAGCCTGCTCAAAGTTTTTTTTTCGGTACTGCTCTTTTGCTTCGTGAAAAAGGTTTTTATCGGGCATGCGGATTTTTTATACTTTTTTATTTGACTGTTTTTGTGGCGATTGCTTTATTATTTCTGCTCCATTCGCTCCAAGAGCCCACATACAATTTCGGAATGCCCAATCCGGCATAAGCCAGTGCCAAAAGGGTATGACAGGCAGTCACGCCCGAACCGCAATGAACGATTATATCTTCACTTTTTTTCTGTCCTAATATTTTTTCATATTTCAATTTTAGTTCAGTTGGAGATAAGAACAACCCGTTTTTATCCAAATTGGTCGTAAATGGTACATTTATGGCACCCGGAATATGGCCGGCAATTAAATCAATCGGTTCCACTTCTCCATTATATCTGGCTGCATCGCGTACATCAATGACAATTTTATTGGCATCGGCGCCAGCAGTTTCTACTTCATCTATTTCTGCAATTTGCCATTTCCAATGATCAAATTTGCACAAATCGGTTTTGGCAGCAATTTCTTCATTTGAACTCATCGGGAAACCCATTGCTTCAGCTGCCTGTATGCCGCCATTTAACACCTGTACTTTTTCATGGCCAATTGATTTTAACATCCACCAGAATCGGGAAGCGGCGTTTGCGCCTGCTTTATCGTCATAAACGACTATATGACTTTTTGCAGTAATACCGAGTAATGCCAATTTTTTTGAAAAATTTTCTATTTTTGGCAATGGATGTCTCCCGCCGATTGACAGATCCTCCTTAATATCAGCCAAATCTGTATTCAAATCAACAAAAAGAGCGCCTGATAAATGTTTCTGCAGATAGTTCGTTCTGTTCCCGGCATCGATAAGTACTAAATTTTCAGTATTCAGCAATTTAAGTAATGCTGATGCTTCTATAACTGGAGATTTATTGATATTCATTTTCTTTTTCAGAAATTAAGCTTTTTTGGTAAATACACCTTTTTTGTCAATCGATCCTTCTTCTCCGTCGATAGCGACTTGAGCGAAGTCCCCTTCAAAATCGATGACATAATCATAAATAAATTCGGAAATCATTTCACCCTCCGGATTTTGCAGGGCAAATTTTCCCCTTCGGTTCTCAAACTCTACGAATCTGCTATCCAATTCAGTTTCATTATCTACTGCATCAGGATCCAATATGTCCAAAACATAAATATGATCACCCTTTTCACCCGTCAGGATATTTGTATAGTAGGCACTGTCCATATCACCAACAAAACAGGGAATAGAGAAATCCGCCGGCAGGGCATTTTTACTACAGCTGATCAGCCATTCTTCCAATAAATCATAGAGCGACATGTCAATCTCAATACCCGAGAGTGCCTCGGGCATAAAGTCTTTATCTTCGTCCAGCCCATTTTTTTCATTGTACAGTTCCAGAAAAAAAGAAGTTTCTTTTTGTTCCTCACATTCATCCATATAGGCATCCCAGGATGCTATATAAATAGCCAGATAATCGCTGTCATAAGCAATATGAAATCCTTTTATCTGATCCCAATCTTCGGCTGCCCAGTATAGATTGTCCTTATTTTGGAAAATTTCATGGAGGTAATTAGTAAATAGCGCGGTTGCTCCATCCAGATGCGCCTTAAATATTTGAATTTGTTCCTGTTTTTCCATTGTTATTTTATGGTTTTTCTAAGCATTCCAGCCATTCTTTGATCAGGGCTATGAGTTTTTCTTCTTTGGATTTAATATCGGCCAAGTCTTTAAAGTTGATAATTCTTCTGCCGTCGGTATAAGCGCCTTCAAAGATTTCAATATTGTTTTTAATGTTCATTCCGGTTGGCAAAACGCACATTATCTTTTCATTGCGCAGGTTCAGAACAATAAGATCCCGCTTATAGGTTTTGGGGTCAAAATCTTTCATCGCTCCCGAATAGTAAAATGCGGGCGAGTTCCATTTGATATGTTCAGAAATTTCAGAATCGACGGAGAGTATTATTTTTCGCAGATAATCAATTGCAGGTTGCAGTGTCAATGGCAATTTCTGCAGATGGGCTGTTAGCTGATCGCTGTCAGTATTTTTTTTCATAAAAACAAAAATAAGCATTTGGCAAACATATTTTATACAAATTTACCCAGTATGAACTCCACCGACTTCAATACTGCTTTTTTGGGCAGCATTTCGTCATTAATTACTTTTCCAGTGATTTTATCCGTCCAATTAATTTCGTAAGTCAGTTTTGTTTCATTTTCAGACAATTTCTCGGCTATATTGTCCACAAATCCATTGAATTTTGGATGATCCACAATCAGAAAACGGACCAGATAAGGGGAAAATGTGATCTTTTCCAGCATAGAAATTTTTAAACCGTCCGGACTTGTAAGATCCATCGACCGCATGACAAATTCATTGTTTTTTTCCAGAATCCGTACATTGGAAACACCCGGAACAAAACTTTCGGGATGATCGATTTTATGAATTAATTGCGCCCAAACTTTTTCGATGGACAAGGGAACGACTTCGGAATGACTGACCATAACTTATTATTTGTATAGTGTTTAACAGATTATTCTTCCATTTGGAACTGAATATGATCATGTTCCTCAGTAATTTCACATAGAATATCAAAAAGGGTTTGACCCCTGCCCGATGCCAATTCTGTTATCTTTTCCTGAAAACTTGGGATATTTGATTTATGACAGCCGAGGATTCTTTGTTCGTAATATTTTTTGGTTGTCACCGGCCCCAAGTCTATTTTACTTTTGGACGTATTTTTCCAAATAAGCATTATTGGTTCATCATATTCAAATACCCCAAACCCGCCGCGCAGCAAATCGTTAAAAGCATCTAAATTATGCCCGGGTTTCCTGTCTAAATCATTTTTTTGAGTACCTTATCTATCTCATCGTAGAAAGATTCCGGATCTGAAAAATTATCCCCATTTATTACAAGTATCTTCGTATCCATAATTAATTTTATCTCAATCAATTTCTTCCCAACCTCCATTTTGCGGGTCATATTTCTCAAATTCTCCCGAATCTGTAAATTCTGAAACGGTCATGCCCATTTCAAAAATGTCATCTTCATCTCCGCTTGTTGAAAAATATAATCCATTATTTGCCAGCGATGCCGATATTCCAAATTCTTCATGAGAATAATGACTGCCAAATTCATCTTTCCTAATAAATTCGTAGCCGTAATCGGTAAGACGTTCCATCAATTCTTTTATTTGTTGATCGGTAAAGGGCTCAAAATTTTTATCATCATCGAAAAAATCAAATTGTCCCTGTTTTTGGGCTTTTAGTTTTGTTTCTCTGCTGAAGAGATGAATATCGTAACTCATAATCAGAATATTTTTTTTCTTAATTAATTGTTTGGGACTACTTTTTTCCCAACCATTTATTTTGCTGCACTTTACTCTGAAAGGTCCAGGCCAAAATACGGCTAATTTTATTTCCCTGTGTCATCGGAATCGTCCTCACTTCTACAGCTGCTACCGATTTTAGCACAGAATAGGCTGCTTTCAGATACTCCGCTTTGGAAATCAGCGTTGAAAACCATAAACAGGAATTTGAAAATTCTTTACTCTGCAGTATCATTTTTTGTACAAATTTTTCCTCTCCGCCCTCGCAGTACAATTCTTTGTTCTGTCCGCCAAAATTTAAAGTTGCCTTAGTTACTTTTTCCTTTCTCAGATTGCTCAATTTGCGCAGTGTTAATGCTTGGGCCTCTTCAAAAGAAGCATGAAAAGGCGGGTTACAGATACTTATTTCAAATTGCTCGGCTTTCTGAATAATTCCTTTGAAAATATCTGAGGCATTAGCCTGCAGGCGAAGTTCTACATTTCCTTTCAGGAATGTGTTCTCATCAATTATTTTTGTTGCAGATTCAATGGCGATAGGCTCTATATCAGCACCGACAAAGTACCAGCCATATTCTTTGTGGCCGATAATTGGGTATATACAATTTGCACCAACACCAATATCCAAACATTTTATCTTTGAACCTACCGGTACAATTCCATTATTTAAACTGCCCAATAAATCGGCGATAAGATGGATATAATCGGCCCTTCCGGGAATTGGCGGACATAAAAACCCGGCAGGAATATTCCAATGCTCCACACCATAATAATATTTCAACAGTGCTTTATTGAGCGTCAGTACTGCAGCTGAATCTGAAAAGTCAATTGATTCGTCATTGAATTTATTCAAATGAACGTAGTCCGCCAATTCAGGGCAACTGCCTATAAGTAATGGAAAATCATATCGTTCACGATGTCTGTTTCGAGGGTGTAACCCTGATTTTTCTTTTGGATGTTCTCTCTTTTTTGACAGCATGGCTTGATACATTTTATATATGCTAATGGACGGTCTGGTCGATTCTGGTCTTGGGTTGTTGGGTCGTTCCAACCCAACAATCCAAAAATGAATTGGCTCCGACTTGATTTTTCGTTACTTTTATCTGGTCAGTAGCTGACGAGACAAAAGTAAAAAAGAAAAAAATGCTTTAGCCTTTTGGGAAATATAGCATCAGAACTATTGTTGTTTTTAATCAACGATTATGGGAATCCTCATCCTGCCGGAGGCATTCTTTTTTCTTGATGCCACTAACTTTCAGTATTCCCATTTTCATCATCCGGGTCAATAAAATTTTTATTCTTGTCCGAAGAAAAATAGCTATGCTTATTTATCATAATTTTTCCTGCTAAGAGGGCTATGCCTAAAGTTACAAAAGTAAAAACCGTCAACGCTTTAGACATCTCCTGAAAAATAAAAAAGTCATAAAGCCCATGTAGTAAAACAGCGCCAAATAAACCACACAAAAGATATAGTGATTCTTTATGGGGTGCAGTTTTGGCTATACCGACAAAATAACCCATTGTCATTGAAAATGCAGCATGGGCCGGCACTGCAGTAAGCATACGAGAGTATGCAATTTCCAAAGCTTCATTAAAATCTTCTGTTCTCAATACAATATACAATATATTTTCCAAAGTTGCAAAACCCATGCTGATAGTAACTGAATAAACTATGCCGTCCATCGGTTCGCTAAACTCCTTTTTGGGATAAATATAATATCTCAGAAATATATATTTCATTAGCTCTTCGCTGAACCCAACAATCAAAAAGGCAAAGGTAAAAGTCATCAAAATATCAGGCGAATTGATAATGTAAAGATCAAACATTCCAAATTCTTCCATTTTCATCGCCGGATAGGTACTTATGGCTCCGAATACAAAACATACAGCAATCAGATAAAGTGGTTCAGGTTCATTCCTATCCCTCCAAAGAATATAGCCGGTTATAATGAAACCGGGCAAAACTGCCAAAATAATTAAAAAAAATTGGTTCATTTATAAATTGCTTTTAAACTCGGTTCAAAAATTCTGCAACTGCATTAGTAAGGTGCTCTGAAGTAAAAAGCGCATTAAAACCCCTAAAATTTTCTTTTTCATTCCAAGCATTTTCAATATCAATATCAGATTGTTTTTGTGTCATAATATGCCCCTGATATACAAGTCGCTCTGCCAAATATTCCTGTTCTGTTTGCCCTGGTGTTGGAACCAAAAGAATATGCTTGGCTTCAACTTTTGCCATATCCATAAGACTGCTGTAACCAGAACGTAATATTAGCAGTTTTGCACCTTTCATAAGCTTAGCAATTTCTTCGGCATTGGCGAAAGCCTTTATTTCAGGATTTACACCAGTTTCTGTTTCGCAATTAGGACAACCCCTTATCAGCAAAGATTTTTGAGGCATTTTCAAAAGTTGCGCTTTCAGAATATTTTCAAAATAAGTTCTTTGTGGCTCCGGCCCCGATAAAATAGCAACAATGTCATAATTTGTATTTGCTTCCAAAGTATTGTCCAATCTCGATTGAGGACCAATATATCTTATTTTATCCATAGCCATACCATGCCCCAATTCTCCCGACAAATTGGGCGTTCCTTCAGTATCGGGTATCCAGACAAAGTCAAACTTTTTTAGATAAAACCTATTCAAATTATTAATTGCTGCAGAAATCAATGGATTTGAAATCCTGATATTGAGCTGATGCGTTAAAAAAACAGTGGGTATTTTATCGCTGTATAAACCGTAACGGTTATCAGATATTAAGGCATCAATTTTTTGGGATTTTATAATATGGCCTAAAAAATTTCGTTCTATTGAGAGAATCCTTAACAATTTGGGCAGTTGCGGCGCTATATTTAAAAACATATTGCTATATTTATAGCGGACATTATAACTGGGAAGTTCAATACTTTCCAATTCAGAAAATTCATTTTTCAAAAACCAAAGCGCTTCATTATCGGAGCCGATAACGACTTCGACACCCTGCTGCTGCAATTCCCTTATAATAGGTACACAACGGGCAGCATGTCCAAGGCCCCAATTGAGCGCAGCGACAAATATACGTTTCGGTTTGGTCAAAGGAAATAAATTTTAATAAGAATTAAAGACTCAAAACAGAGGAACTAAATCGATTAACTTATAGTTTTGCAGTTATCGATTCAGCCGAAATAAACACACTTTCATCAAAAATACCACAAGCAAATGAAAGCAACAAAAAAAATATTCATCTTTGCAGTATTAGCGCTGTTATTGGTTTCCTTGACGACAACAGGATGCCGCAGATGCGGTGGTTGTCCCACCTGGGAAATCAGAAATTAAATAATTCAATACCATTTTCAATAATCTTAGACACAAAGTATTCATCATGAAAATCGGAAAAAAAATCGCTGTTTTTCTTCTTGCTGCTGTTTTGGTAAGCACTCTTTTCTCCAGTTGCCGCAGAGCTCAAGGCTGTCCAAAGTTTTCTATTGAAATCTCAGAATAAACCATAGCATTTATGTTCAAAGTAATTGTTAGCGGTGGGTGCGGTTATATAGGAAGCCATACAATTGTGGATCTTATTAATAATGGATTTGAAGTCATTTCCGTTGACAGCTATGTTCGTTCTACAGCCACAGTAATGGATAATATAGAAGCTGTAATCGGCAAAAAAATAAAAAACTATCCTGTCGATCTTTGTGACGCCGATTCGCTCCGTGCAGTTTTCTCTGAACATGACGACATCAAAGGCATTATACATTTTGCCGCGTTGAAAAGTGTGCCGGAATCTATAAAGGAACCTTTGCTCTATTACAAAAATAATATTCAGGGCCTTTGCAATATTTTGCAGCTCATGACTGAGTTTTCAGTTCCTAACTTCATTTTTTCTTCCTCCTGTTCCGTTTATGGTAACACTAAAGAACTGCCGGTGCTGGAAACTACCCCAATGGGTATTGCCGAATGCCCCTATGCAGCGACCAAGCAAATGGGGGAAAGGATAATTGAAGATTATATTTCAGCAAATCCTGACAGGAAGGCTGTTATTTTGCGCTATTTTAATCCCGGAGGAGCTCATCCTTCCGGACTTTTGGGCGAAATGCCCGGAAAAGGTATTACTAACCTGATTCCTGTGCTCATGGAATCTGTAATCGGTACCCGAGAATCTCTCACGGTACATGGCGGTGATTATCCCACCCGTGACGGGACCTGCATTAGAGACTATATTCACATCATGGATCTTGCAGATGCGCATACCCGCAGCCTGAATTATTTGCTGCAAGGCAAAAATGAAAATAATTGTGAGTTGTTCAATCTTGGAATCGGTGAGGGGGTCAGCGTTTTAGAAGCCATAAAGGCTACCGAAAAAGCCAGCGGCAGAAAGGTTCCTTATGTTATTGGACCACGTCGTGCCGGAGATGTTGTGGCTATTTACGCAGACAATTTCAGAGCAGCAGAGCGCCTGAATTGGAAACCGCAATACAGCATTGACGATATTATGGAAAGTGCTTGGAAATGGGAGCTGTACAGAACAGGTGCTGCAAAGTAAATCAGCCTTTTTTATACTCTAAAATATCCAACTTCCGATTGCAGCCGCGCACATCTTCTTCTACATTGGAGGCGATGATGACCAACTTCTTGCCCAAAGCATAATCCTGAAGCAGCTTTCTGTACCAGGAAATACCTTGCGTGTCCAAAGTTATAGTCGGTTCATCCAGTAAAAGCACAGGCGTATCTGATAAAATTGCCAAAGCCAGTTTTAAACGCTGTTTCATACCAGAGGAAAAAAACTGTACAGGCTTATTTTTGGCTGTTTTTGGCAATTGCAGCAATTCCAGGACGGAATTTACTGTCAAACCTGCCACAAAGTGTTTAAATTTTTGTTGAAATTGGAGCGACTCCTCTAAGGTAAGTTCTTCAACTAGTTCTGTATAAGGTGCAGCAAAAGAAACACATTTGTACACCTGATTGATATCTAATATTTTATTATTTTCTGAAAAAATAATCCTTCCTGAAGAAGGAGACAGAAAACCGGAGAGCATCTGCATCAGCGTAGATTTACCGGAACCATTATGCCCTAAAACAGCATAACTTTCAGTTGCCAAAAACTGATAATCCATTTTTTTTAAAATCCACTCATATCGGTAGCGCTTGCTCACCTGCTTCAATTCTATCTGCATACAGTTTCTGGTATCGGTTTTAAACTCCTCCCCTGCGCAGACCTTTGATAATACCGTTTTGGGAATTATCTATAAAGCCCATGATGGTATCTAGTTCTTTACTCTTCGGCAGTTGGTTATGAATAGCACTCACAGCCTGAGTTCTGTTTTGGGAAACCACAAAAAGCTGATGGTAAATATCCTGAATGCGTTGTATAGCATCTGCATTAAATCCTTTACGGCGAAGTCCTATGACATTCACTCCGATAAAAGAGGCCGGATAACGGGCCACACGAACAAAAGGCGGCACATCTTTATTCAATAAAACGCCGCCACCCAACATAGAGTAAGCTCCAATTCTGGTAAATTGGTGCACAGCTACCATGCCACCCAAAAGTGCATTTTCTTCAACCACTACATGACCTGCAAGTGTTGCATTATTGGCCAAAATACAGTTGTTGCCCACTTGACAGTCATGAGCAATGTGAACGTAAGACATAAGTAGGCAGTTGTTACCAACTACAGTTTTTTGGTTGGCAGATGTCCCCCTATTTAGAGTACAGTACTCACGAATAATGGTATTGTCTCCAATTTCCAAAATTGAATCTTCCCCTTGAAATTTCAAATCCTGAGGAATAGAACTGACAACAGCACCGGGGAAAATTTTACAATTTTTCCCGATACGGGCACCGGACATGATGACTGCATTTGGCCCAATCCATGTTCCTTCTCCGATTACCACATTATCTTCAATAGTAACAAAAGGACTTATGGTAACATTATCGCCTATAATTGCATTTGGATGTATGACTGCTAGTGGTTGATGCATTTCGCTATCTACGCTTAATAATTTGAGCTAATAAATCGGCTTCAGCGACTAAGGTGTTTCCTACATACGCTCGCCCTTTCATTTCTACAAGTCCTCGACGGATGGGGCTGGTTAAGTCGAGGCGGAATATAATGGTATCTCCGGGTATCACTTTACTGCGAAAACGGGCGCCATCAATTTTTAGAAAATAGGTATCATAAGCATGAGGATCTTCAACGTTTTCCATAACAAGGATACCCCCTGTCTGTGCCATTGCTTCAATCTGCAAAACGCCGGGCATAACAGGATTTCCCGGAAAATGTCCAGGAAAATAAGGCTCATTCATTGTCACATTTTTAACACTCACTACATGTTTATCAGAAAGGTCGATAATTTTATCTACCAGTAGGAATGGGAAACGATGGTGCAGCTTTTGACAAATGTGATTGATGTCGTAAATAGGAGCTTTATTGGGGTCGTAGATAGGGATGTCTTTATTTCTGCGTTGCTGTACCATTTTTTGGCGCAACTCTTCAGCCATTTTAGCATTGATGCTGTGCCCCGGCTTACGGGCTATAATCTTGGCACGTAATGAAACGCCAACCAAAGCTAAATCTCCTAAAAGATCGAGCAGTTTGTGACGTGCAGCTTCATTTGCAAAACGAAGGTTTTGCCCATTTAGTAAACCGGCATGGTTTACATCTATATTGTAGTTGAAATGTGTTTTCAACAAGGCCAATTGTTCGGCACTCGGGACATTTTCAATAAAAACAAGTGCTGACTCAGGGCTGCCTCCTTTTGCTAATCCTGCATTGGATAGAGCTTCCAGTTCGTGCAGAAATACAAAGGTGCGGCTTGGTGCTATTTCCTTTTCGTAATCTTCTAATGATTTGAGGTCGGCGAACTGAGACCCCAAGACTTTAGAGTCAAAATCAACCATTACGGTAATTTCAAGTTTATCAGATGGAATAATCATGATTTCCGAGTCACCCTCCCTAATTACAAGCGGTGAATTCAGTTCTAAGTACTCCCGTTCTTTATCCTGTATGTCAATTCCTGCATTAACTATTGCAGCAACATAATGGGCGGCGCTGCCATCCATGATTGGAAGTTCTTCCCCATCTACTTCAACCAGTGCATTGTCAATTCCAAGCGCATAAAATGCTGACAGAATATGTTCAACAGTCGCAATACTCGCATCTTCCGAGCCCAAAACAGTATGTCTTTGGGTACGGTAAACATTTGAAACGTCAGCTTTTATGAGGGGAATTCCCTCTAAGTCAACCCTTCTGAATTGAATGCCGTGCCCTTCATGAGCAGGACTAATTACTACATTAACAGTTGCACCGCTGTGCAGGCCCACCCCTTTCAAAGAGGCGACAGATTTGAGAGTCTGCTGTTTTATCATGGACTATGTCAGTTGATTTGTATCGTCTGAAAAAACAATAAGTTTTCAACTTACAAAGATACATTTATTTCTATGGCTTCCTAATGCTTTTAAATAGTTGTTATATCCTTAACTGATTTTTTTGAAACTTTTTAATCACTTTACGATTTTTTTGGCAAATTTATTAAAATTCGGTAAATCTGGTTGATATTCCAAAATGGTGTACCATGCCACCCAAATGATAGGATGCAAAGCCGTAGTCGATATTAAATTTATACACTTTTATACCAAATCCGGCCGAGAATCCGGCCAGTGAACGCAGTCCGCTGATGGCCATTTCACCCTGACGAAGACGGTCATAACCCAATCGAATTCTAAATACCTCTTTTTTGCCTATTAACAATTCCAGGTTAAAAGTAAGGTGTCTAAAAACATTGTCAACAACTTCCCCTGCTGTTACTTTATCTACTATTGTAGCTGTTCCTAAAATACCATCTTCTTCCAAAGCTATGTCGTCGTATCTGACATTCCATTTATGAAGGTGATGTCCGATTACCGAAAATCGTAAAGGCAGGTATTTTAATTTGTGAGAAACACCAAACTGTGCATCGAATGGCAATTTATGCCTTTTTCCATCTTTTGCATAGGTAGTAAACTGCTTCCCCAGATTTTTAAGTACCAAACCCAACACTAATCTTTTAGATGTATCGGCATACATTCCGGCCCAATCACTTGACCAGCCTAAGGAATTGTAACCTTCAAATGTCGATGTTATTATTTTCTGATTGGTTCCAAAGCTTAGTTTTTCAGTAGCCTGATAGCTGACTCCACCTCCAATGGCTGCTTCAGAAGCATTAAATTCTCCATTTAAATCGCCATAGTCGTTTGTCCTGTCGAATTTTCCATGACTGATATGCTGTATTCCACCATGTACTGTCAGCGGTAGTTTTCCAAAATGATAAGCGTAGCCAGCATAACCATGGGTTATGCCCGCAAAATAGACACTTTGCTGTACAGTTGCGGAATGATGCATTTCACTGTTAAGTGCTGCAGGATTTTGAACCGCCAAAGACAGGTCGTTATCTTTTACCGTAATAAGACTGCCGCCCATGGCTGTGACACGGGCACTGTATGAAAGATTCAAAAAATCATAGGTATTTCTTCCACCTGTTACCTGAGCTTCAGCAATTGTTCCAAATGAAATCAGCAAAAGAAGAAATGCAGTATATTTCGTCATAATGTAAATTCTCTAGTTTTTATAATATCAATCAGCTTTATTTTCAGAAGGTTTTAGTTCCCAAACTGTTTCGCAGGTTCCTTTTTCACAGTGCTGCTTTCGGATAAAACCCCCTTCGTCATTATAATGTTTAATGGTTCCTTCAGGTATCGGGCCATTTAGGAAATGTCCCTCTTCCTTAATTTTTCCATTTTGATGGTATATAATATAAGCACCGTTTTCAACACTTTTACTGAAAGAAACGATTTCTTTAAGCACTCCGTTGGGATAATAGGTCTTTAAATCACCTTCTATATTGTTATTTATGTATTTCCCCTCCTGATGAAGTACTCCGGTTGCGTACCAATACTTAAATGGGCCTTCATATGAGCCCATCTCAGAACTTGAAATATAGTGTAATTGCCCATTCGGGTGATAACTCTTTTCTTCGCCATGCAATTTACCATTTTTATAATACATTTCCATAGCGAGTCGACCATTTTCATGATAGAGTCGGTAATATCCGTGTCGGACTTCCGTTTTTCTTAATTGCTGATATTTTGTTTCCAAAATACCTGTTGTACTTTTTGTGCTTACTACCTGTATTTTGCAGGATGCGACGAAAAAAAGTAAGAATATTATGAAAAATATACCCGAGGAGTATTTCATAGTTTTGTATATTATAATAACAAAAGGCTGTAACCAATACTGATACAGCCTTTAATTTAAACGTAAATTCGAAACAAATGGTTATTTGGTTCTGTATATTATTTTTTCTCTTCAGTCGTCGGACATTTCTGTTTCATATCTTTTAGTACTTCTGAACATATTTCGCTGCTTGGCTTTACATCACCTTTCGCAAGGGACCAAAAGGTACAGCATACACCGGCTCTGCAAATTTTCTTGAATTCCAATTCACCGCTAGCATCCTCTTTGTACATTTCCAAAAGGCAATGTTCTTTATTTTTATCATAACTGCCTTTTGCTTTCAATTTTCCATTATCGAAATACTCTTCAAAGGGGCCATTCATCTCAGATTTCAGCATAACTACCTGCTCTTTGAGCTGACCGTTAGGATAGTATGTTTTCAAATCTCCTTCAATATATTCATCAACATGTTTACCTTCCTGATAAAGTTTACCATTATCATGAAAATATTTAAATGGTCCGTTGAATTTGCCTTTATCAACTAAAATTTCAGCTTTAAGTTTTCCATTATCATGGTAATGCTTTTCCACTCCTACCAATGAATCGTTTCTGAATTCTTTTTCAGTAACGAGCTTTCCGTTGATTGTAACTTTGTAGTATCCTTGTTTTACTTTGCGGATAGTATCCATTTGGTACTCGGTAACTGCATTATCCAATTTCTCTTGCTTTACAGCGATAGGATTTTTAGGCTTGTTATCACAGGCGTAGGCTAACATCATTAGCACAAATGCCATAAAAATTAAGTTTTTCATAGTTGAGTTATTTAGGTTATTAAGAATTCTAAAATTTAATGAGGAATTCAAAATAAGTTACAATTTCATTACAAAAATAATTCTTGCTCTTAATATTCCTAAGAAAATAAGCAGAAAAAGTAGTTTTATCTCAGAACCGTCACTAGAGTTCGTAATGAACCAAGGCTACGAAGCATGAGTTGAAAAATAATGTCAGGAGTATCGGACAGCGACGCCCAATTTTATCCGTTAGCTGCTACTTGATTTTTTGTCTTGTCAGTTGCTGACAAGAAAAGAATAGCTCCGGCAGGATGAGGATCACTGGATATTGGGTTTATTATACATACAGAAACATTTAAAAACCCTACAAAAGGCCTCGGCACATTTGTAGGGCTTCTATTCAACCGCTTTTAAAGCGACTGACGTAAGAAGGTATTTTGGAACAGTATCTTAAATAAAATGAGTATTTATGGCAGTTGATAGACTTAAAAATTCATCGTTAGTCATCTTTATACGTTCTTTGGTAAAAGATAAAGACCCGGTATTATGTAGTGGTACTAGGTGAACATGGGTGTGAGGCACTTCAAGTCCTATAACGGCAACTCCAATTCTAAGACAGGGAACAGCTTTTTTGACAGCTTTTGCAACCCTTTTAGCAAAAAGATGCAATTTGGCCAGATCTTCATCTTCCATATCAAAGATATAATCAACTTCCTTTTTTGGAACCACAAGGGTATGTCCCTTCTCTACAGGTGTTATGTCTAAAAATGCCAAAAAGTCATCATTCTCGGCAATTTTATAACAGGGTATTTCACCATTTATTATTCTAGAAAAAATGCTGGCCATAGTATCTGTTGTATTCTAAAATACAAATCTTAGAGATCGATTTTGATATCTAAAATTTTAAATTGAATAATACCGCCCGGAGTTTGAATATCTACTATATCTCCAATTACCTTGCCGAGCAAACCCTGACCAATGGGCGAGTTTACTGAAATTTTTCCAAGTTTCAGATCTGCTTCGGTTTCTGACACCAAGGTGTATGAAACCTCTTTTTTAGTTTTGAGGTTTTTAAGTTTAACTGTAGTAAGAATGACCACTTTTGAGGAATCAAGATCTGCCTCATTTACAATGCGTGCATTGGCCATCACTTCTTCCATTTGTTTTATTTTCAGTTCGAGCAAGCCTTGAGCTTCTTTAGCTGCATCATATTCGGCATTTTCAGAAAGGTCACCTTTTTCGCGTGCTTCCCCGATCTGACTGGCAACTTTCTGGCGTTCTACGGTTCTCAATTCATCCAGTTCCGCTTTAAGTTTATCATACCCCTCTCTAGTCATGTAGGATATTTTGTTCGCCATCTTCTTAGTTTTTAGAAAATTAATAATAAAACTATACAAAAAAGAAAGGACGTACCTCTCAGATGAGCAGGGACGGCCTGAAGGAATTTTACTTTTCTATTTGGAGATAATGATTAAAGGCATTAATGCTCGATAACATAATGAAAGAACGTCCCACTCTTGAAGAGCGGAACGTTCTTTTCCAATCTTAATATTACAAAGGTATAATTATTATTTTAAAATAGCAAGAATTAAATGTTCAATTTTAAGCCAATGGAATGCGTGCCTTTGAAAACACGGGTATACTCATAAGCATAGTCAAAACCGATGCGTTGAGCAGATCCTTTTCTAAAAGGTACTTCAGCAGTAACACCTGCTGTAAAGCCGCCGCTTGCTGTAGTTGAAGTGATAGGATTGAACATTCTGCTTTCGTATTTGAACCCTGCACGAGCCATGAACATTTCACGGAATCCGTACTCAAAACCAATACCTAACTGATCTCTTGAGAATGAATTTGCAGTGAAATTTCCTACAACTGTCATACGGTTGGTTTTCTCTGAGAAGAGAAAATCGTATGAAAGTCCGATGTTCAATAAGGAAGGCAATTCGAAACCTGCTGGACGTCCATCAACAGAAAGCGCTGTATTTCCGTTTGGCGCAATACCAGTAAAGGTAAGACCATCACCTCTAAATTTCATTTTGGTACCAATGTTGCGTAATGCTATACCGAATTTAACCTGACGGTCGGCACCGGTTACATACTGAACACCTGCATCAAAAGCAACACCAGTTGCAGATGCGTTGGCAATTGATTCGTTGACAACACGCATAGCTAAACCTACAGCAACTTTTTCAAGTTTGGTTTTTTCATCGCGGAATACATAACTGTAAGCAATGCCGATATTGAAGAAAGAGGGTTTGAACGTAGAAAAACCTTCGGGTTGATTTACAGTTGTGAGAGGTATTTCTCCAAAACCTACAGACATGATGCTAACACCAATCGCACCGTTTTCACCTATGCGTTGAGCCAATCCTGCAGTGTTAAGGCTAAGTCCCGTACCTACAAGATACTGTGTATGGGCAATTCCAACTTCAGTTCTGCCTGAAATACGTCCAACACCAGCAGGGTTGAAGTTCATAGCTTCAATACCCGTAACTCTTGCAGTTACCAGACCATTTAGACCTGCCGCACGAGCCCAAGGGTTGATCAGCAACTCATAAGCACCTGCCTCACCCTGACGATCAGGATTTCCGGCAAAAGTCTGAGTGCCACCCATGAGCATAGCGAGTACGAGTCCCGATATGAATAAAGATGTATTTTTCATGATTATCCTGTTTTTTTGATATGTCGGGGCAGGCAAACCTACCCCGATTGTTTAAGATTAGACGCTATAGTTTTTGAGCATCGAGAGCTCTGTTGATGATGAAGCTTTTCAGTACACGCTCCCCAACACCGGGTATGGTAACATGTATTAGATAAACTCCACTACCTACAGGTACACCAAATGAATTTTTTAAATCCCAGTCTACTGAAGTAGAAATCTGCTCTTCGATGTCACCGCTTCCAAACGCACCGATTCTGGCAATACCGTTTCTAATTTCGGCATTATACTCCTGAGCAATTTTGTACTCACGAACCAAACGACCGTCCAAGCCATAGATACGTACATCGCATTTTGCCGGTATATTGGTAACTTTAACTATATTTTGTGTTTCTGTCTGCTCGTACTGTGAATAAGCATAATATGGATTTGGAACTACGCGCATCAAATCAAGAGCTGATTCGAGTGAACTTTGCTCTTCTTTACTTGGAGACAGAGATGTCAAATCAAACTCATACAGTGGGTAACCATTGTTGTCACCTGTTGCTGTAAATACTTCATAAGGAGTTTTCACACGAAGCTTGAAAGTCAAATCATCCGGCGGAATATGTCCCTCTGTTTTTGGATTAAGGGAGTTGTCCAACATAGATGTACCTTTTTCCATATGCATCATGACCGACCAAATAATTGTTTTATCAATCAATACGCGGTAACCTTTTTGTACACCACCCGGAAGAGTTGCATTATATTTTGTAATAACAGCCTGACATTGGTCGTAAGGTGTAGAAGTAACATAGATTGCGTGCTGACCACCCAATACTGCTGCGAGGAAAAGATTTTCTTCTCCAAAAACAGGAATACCACTTGGTGGCGCCGCCTGAACCATGTTTGTTGGATTGAATAACATATCGTTACCGGTATTAGAGCCCGGGAATATGTTGTTGTCAAAGAAAGCACCATTATAGAATGAATTTTCTCCAAAGAAAATGTTTAAACGCTCACCTGTCTCAACATCATATGCATAACCCGGGAACCATGACATACCTGCTGCTGCTGGATCATTGTCAACATTACCGTCTTTATCTCGGCCGGGTTGATTGTTTTTCCAATCAACACTTGTTTTTCCGCTTGGAATTGCAAGACCTAATCCATCAGTCGGGTCAGAATGATATCTTGTAGCTGTTTCAGTTACTATACAACGACTCCATTTTGATTTATCTTTAGTCATGACAATGTTTACATTGCGCAGGTTAGATAAAAGACTGTTTCTGTTGTTTATATTAGTTCTCCAAGGATTGGCATAGGAAATACCTGATTCTTGAACCTGAGTTGTAGTTACAATAAATTCTCCTGAAGAAAAGGATGGGTAGGCCAACATAAACGGATGCCATCCATCTACCATTTTAGCATAATCTTCAGCCGGGTCAAGTGATTGATCCTGTTGTGAATTACCAGTTTTAAGATAATCGAATGGTGGTGTGCCATCCGAAATACCGACAAACCAAGGTTTTTTGGTAGTATCGGCATACTCTGCTGTACTGCCAATATAACCGCTGACACCTCCAGCTCCAGGAGCAGAAATTCTTTCCACTATTAGAGATATACCTAATTCAGGTACATATTGCTCATAATTAACAGAAAGCGGCTGATAAGAAGACCAGAAAGCAGTAGGGTCATTTACTTCTTTCAAAACCCAAAACAATGAATCTGCCAAAGCTGTAACTCCTGTAGGCGGTACTGGGGTTAGAACTATACCAGCTGCAGTTGTATCACGATCCCACTGATAGTTCTGATCACTTATATACAACTGGAATTTGCCTGATGGTACGCGAAGTGGATCAACAACTTTCACATCAATCGGACCTTTGCCTTTTGCATAAGTGATTTTTCCGAGTGTACCATTGTTGAGAATCTCAGCTTCAGCAGCAGCAGGATCTGCAAAATCCAAGAAAAGTCCACCACCGTTTCCTTTACCATCAATGCGGGTAATTTCAGGGCGGTCTCCATACTCGGAGTTCAATACAATACCATTGTATTCAGGACTGTTTGGACGGGGAATACCCGTATAAATACGGAAATTACGACGACCTTGCAGATAAGGGGTTGCCTGACCTGTATTTAGCGTAGGGCTATAAGCCTGATACTCATTGTGACCATAAGCAACTACACAGAAGAAGTAAGATTTGTGATTAACAAGTTTTGGATTTTTCAAAGTAAACTTGTCTTCTTTTACCTGGAAGGTATGTTTGATACCTTTGTTCTCACCTTCAACCATAATAGTAGGAATGAATGCGTTTACATCAGGATCTGAGAATGCTTCCCAGTTGATAATTTTTGAAACCTGATCCTGCATGTCTACCTGATAAATCATGCGCGCTTTTTCAGGATTTTCCAAATCTGTAACTGAGATGTTCTCAGAGACTACCTGATAAACTTTATAACCTTGGAACGTATAGCTGCTATCTCCTCCAAAACCACGCAGACGTGCAGGTGATTCAGAATAACCGAGACGATAGTTATTTTGAGAAGGAACATAAGTCAGGTTCAGAATCAACTCATTTTCCATTTCAACGATATCTACAAATGGTGCATCTGGACCATCTGTGATTTTGAAACAGTCATCAAAAAGGTTTTGAGCTAATACGTCATCTTTGATCAATTGAGTAAGACTAGGACATGGATAATCCGGAATTTCCGGAGTCCAAACCACGCCTGAAATAAGTTCATTAGTTGCACCGGGTTTCAGTACAAATGGACCGGAAGTATGTAGGAATCTGTAATCTGCGCCTGTAATTGCTTCACCGCACATAGACCAAGAATCAGGACCATTTTCATTTGGCAATGAGTAAAACACATAAGGGAACTTATCTGCAGTAGGGCCATTTGAACCATTACCGCCTCTTGAAATTGGGTCGCCATTAAGCCAAAAACCATCCATCAGACGGTAATGCTGCACTGCTGAACTTGGATTACCGCGAACTCCATCATTGGTGTTTTCAAAATAGATGAAAGAAGAGAGTCCGAGCTCGTTACCGGCAGAATCAAGCGGTCCACGGAAATAATCGACACCCAAAGCAGGGATGTTTGTACCATAACCAACGGCATCAGTACCACATGTAGCATCATCATTAGCATCTGCATTGTAAACATAGCCAAGACCGGTGATAGTATCTACACCGATATAGTCATCATTATAACAACCTAAGTCAGGGTCAGACCACAATGAGAAGTAAGTTTTATTCAAAGACAGGTTGTTACGATTCAACAATTTGTAACGGTAGAACGTCATATTGTTGATTGCATCTGTAGTACGATAACCGAAAGCCAAACCTTGGATCTCCATTTGCATAGGCTGACCGTTAGTATTGGCGTGAATGTTACCGTTATCATTGTAAACCCACCAATTCATCTGATCGGCATAAACCGGATTAAAATAGTTTGGTACACAACCTTGAACTTCAATTACCGGATGATCACCATCATATGGGTCATAAATACCGTCTTCACTACCAGCAGGCTCAATAAATGGCGCTAAATCCTGATCAGGAAGTTCAAAGTTGTAAAGTTCGGCAAAATAAGGATTACCTCTACCTGGCCAACCCAAAATATTACGGGCGGGACGGGTATCGATAGTCATATCAGACTCCCCAGTTGCAGGATCCGGTTGGAAGTAATCGGCACGAAGAGCATCAATTTCAGAACCATAAACTGTAAAGAATCTGTCCCATTTTTCACAGTCTGTTTTTTCAATAGTCCCTGTGCTGGGGTTTAGAGGGCCAGTCCAGTAGTCGTTACCTGTCTGGCGATAGGTTTGAGCTGCAAGAATTAGGTTACCCCCGTCATCAAATGCACCCAACCAAATACCCCCCGCAAAAAGCGAGGATACTTCCGGTTGTCCCGAAGCCGGGTCAACATTTGGTACAATGTAACGTGCACGCTGACCATCCCACCAAAGGTCTCCACCAGCGCGCAATCTAGCGCGAACATTATTAATGTTAAGATCGGTTTCTGCACGTGCCTCGATACAGGCGGCACGAAACGAATTACCGGTCGTGTTGGTGTTATTTGCTGCCCCCCCCACGAAGTCTCTGTTCTCTCTCGCCCATACGGTAGGGATAGAGAGCAGAAGCAGCAAAAGCATGGTGAAGTTTGTTAATTTGCTCATTGTATAAATTGTTTATAATATGAGGGACATAGGGTCTGACTGCCAAAGCCGGTGTTCAGACCCAATGTCCAAATATTTAAAATGATTACTATTGATGCAATACTAGAAAGTAAAGAGCGCACCTAAGAAAATACGACGTGGGCGTGAAATATTGAATGGATCACGCATGCGGAGGTCGTACAATAACTGGTAAGAAGCGCCACGGTTGGCCAACAAACCAAGACCCGGACTATCCTGAATTGAAAGGAAACCATCATCCAAAGGATTTCCTGTTGCAGGATAAACATCCAAAATATTGCGAGAATTCAACACATTTTGAACACGAAGATAAACGTTTACATCAATTGGATTTTTAGATTTCTTGCCAATTGTAAAATCACGGTCGATACGTAGGTCGATACGGAAATTCCAAGGCATACGAGCACCATTGATACCACCTTCAGTCTGAGCATTGGTAAAGTTGGTACCTATACCGCCCGGGATAGCCTTGCGAGTATAAGGACTGCCTGAGAAAAGGTTGAATGATAGATTAGCACCTGTATTTGCAAGGATATCTGCTTTTCCAATTTTTGGCCCGTCATATGCTTTTCCTTCACCATAACGATAATCCAACAAAAGGAACATGTCGTGACGCTGGTCAAAATCAAGCGGGAAAATATAACGAAGGTCTGTTGCCGCTACATTCAGAGAAGAAGTTGGACTAGAACCTGTACCCTCAGCAAACTGTAGTGTATAGTTGGCAAGAATACGTAGGTTTTTCATACGACGACGATCGTACTCCACTTTCAAAGATTTAACAGTGGAGAAGTCATCATTACCGAACGATTTGTAAGTAACAGGATAAGCCAAAACATACTGACGTACTTGGATCAGATCACGCTCTTCACGGTAAAGCAAAGAGAATTTTAATTTTGAATTTTCATTAAGAGCCTGCTGATAACCAACCTCGTAATTGATTGTACGCTGCGGACGAAGATTTGGGTTCGCCATCAGATCTCTGTTGTTACGGAAATTGAAATAGGTAAGCGGAGTTGCAAGTGTTGCTTCTGGCGGACGCATAGACAAAATGTCATAGTTCGCATAGAAGTTAGCTTTGTCACCAATTGGGAACGAGAAAGAAATTCGTGGCATGACAACGAAACTTGGCGTATAATCTCGGAAAGCATTGTCAGGATTATATTCTTCACCCTGAGGGTCATTGATAGCAGTACTAAAACCACGAAGAGCCGGCAACACAATACTTCCCAACTCTGTTGGAGTATTGACAGCCAAACCATTTTCGTCGTACCATTGTTCACCATTACGGTAACCTATAATAGAGGCATCGGGACTATTGTCATTAACATATACAGCGTATTCATCACCGATATTACCCGGACGAACATAACCTGATTGCTGTGGAGCAGAGTAGCCTGAGCCTGAGTTTTCAAACTCAGATGCCTTATAGTAACCAGCAACAGAATATGGATCCTGTAATACTTTTGTATTTGCATCGTAACTGTCAAAACGCAAACCGAGACGGAAAATAATGTCTTTGTATTTGAATTTATCCTGAATATAACCGGCAACGTAGATTGGAGAGAATGGTGCAACAGGACGAGTTTTGCGACCGTTTGCATCTGTAGCATTGAAAAAATCGTTGTATGCTACATTAGTTCCAAGCGTGTTACCAAGATAATCATAGCCATAATAGTTAACAAGCTGCTGAGATCCAAGAATCAGTGTAGTTGGGTCAAACCAACTCATCTGCATGTCGTTGGGATTAATCTCATGTACATTTACCCAATCAGCCGGATTTTTGCCCAAGAAATTGCGTAGATTCTCAGCAAAAGCTGACATCTGAATAGGATTACCTTCTTCGTCATTACGTATCAAAGCATTGTTCTGCGAATAGTAACGCTGTGAGAATGGGTCGAAAAATACTACCGCATTTCCGTTTTCATCTAAAACAGGATTGTTGGGATCTGCGGCATTTGATATGTGACTATTTGCACTTTGATCGGCCAATGTCCAAAGACTAAAAGGAGAAAGTGTATAAGAACGGAATACACGCTGCTCATACACACCGCCAATCTGAACAGAGTGACGGATTTTACCTTTGTTGGTTACAAGGTCAAAATTAGCTTTTACAGTACCACGGATCTGAGTATTGTTTCCTTTACCATAACCATTTCCTGTATTATAAGAGTTGTTGAACAGACCAAATACGGTGTTTGCAGTAGTTGTAAAACGGCCATTAATTACCTCCATAAGCTCCATGTCGGTAACTGTAGAGAAATCAAGTACATTATTGTAGTTAGAAAGGCCACCGTCAAATCCAAGCTGACCTGCAGGAGTATAACCCTGAAAAGAATTCTGGTTGAAGGCATGACCAAATACCGATTCTGAACCCAATGTATCTCCAGTAGAATTTAGGATATAGTTAGTATCGATAATACCTACAAGCGGACGTTGTTCACGGCGGATTTGACCGACATAACCATACTCCCAAAAACGATCTCCAAAACGTGGGTCATATTGCATGTTGTCGCTTTGGGTATAGTCACCCTGAAGCTCATAACTGAAGTTTTGGAAAACAGGTATAGAAGTACTGTCGCCTGCTTCAGCATTGTAGATTGTATTTGAAATTGTATGGCGGAAACGAGCATATACGCGCCAATTGCTTGCAAAATACACAGGATTGAATTCTGAGTTGAAGAGACGGTTAGCTGTGGTAGGAGATTTACCCCAGTCAAACTGACCCTGGCCACCCAATACGAAATAGAAATCCTGATTAGGTTTGTAATCAAGTTTTATTGTTGCTAGGCCTGTAGAGTTACGGCCATTAGGTCGAACAGAAACAGGTACAAGGTCGTCTGCCGTAATTGACTCCGCAGCGTTTATTCGACCGACTCCACCGGGAGCGAGAATAAGCGGATTGGCAAGAATTTCTGCCTCGCGGGCCTCTGTCAAACGGAACGAACCCAATGCAGATGGACGTGAATCCAAATTAGTGGTGTAACGTGCCGCAAAGCGATAACCCAAGATAGCTGTTTTTTTAACTCTTCCATCCGATTTCATGGTATCACCATCAGCATTCAACTGTATTTTGGAAAGGATAGGACCACCCAAACTTATGTCAATTGTAGACGCAGCAAATGGATCAAGGAATTGAGATGTTTCAAGCTGAACACCTCCTGAAAATTTAGCAGATGGGCCTTTTGTCACAATGTTTGTAATAGCACCGGTAGCATCACCAAATTCAGCAGGAATACCCGACGTGATAATTTGGATCTGATCGATCTCGGTTTCAGGAATTGAAGCACCTCCAATTACGCGAACACCATCTACATAGGTATCATCACTTGAGCTACGGCTACCATTAGCATTAGTCGCTTCACCCTCGTCTTTCTGAGAGATACCGGCAGTTGTTGCTTTAATGGAACTGATACTACGTGTTGCCAATTTTGCGATGTCTTCAGAACCGAGAGTTTGACCTGAAGTGGTGTTGTCAATCTCAATAAGTGGAATTTTAAATGCTGTTACAATAACCGTTTTACCTGAATCACCTTCAGATGCAAGGGCGATTTCTTCGCTATTGTAAGAGACATCATAGTTCATCGTCTGACCAATTTTGATGACTACGCCAGTAGTTTTCTTGGTAGGCATACCTACATAAGATACCATAAGGTCGTAGGTACCGGCATCGATGTTTGAGAAGTTGTACAGGCCGTCGAAATCGGTAGAAGTTCCCCGAACCAGGTTGTCCCCTTTGTAGAGGGCCACGTTCGCATAGGGCAACGGCTCACCGTTTTCGTCCAGCACCTTACCCTGTAAGTCGCCCGTTGTCTGCGCAAAAGCAGAACCAAAGCCGAAAAACAGTAATAAGAGTAAAATCATGTAACGAACCATAACCATGTAAGATTAATTAAGTTTAAAAATAAGTCGAATAGCTCTTTTATTGAGTTTCTGGCCAAAATTAATAAAGAAGGGTTACTATATCAGTAAATTTGAACCTTTATTCCGTCATTAAAACTATTTAAAAGTAAGTATACCCAAAAATTAAAATTTGGTAACTGTTTAGCACAGTTCTATCTTATCAATAATTCTCTTTAACAAAAGTGCAGATAATCTTTCTTTCGATTCATGTGTCCAGCCCGCAATGTGCGGTGACAGTAATACATTGGGTCTTCCGTACAGTTCTTCGAACAGTTTTTCCTGCTCGTCGGTATAAGTTTCAGGTTTTTCGTTTTCAAAAACATCTAAACAGGCTCCCAAAACCTTTCCATTGTCTAAATTTCTTAAAAGAGCGTCAGTTTTGACAATTTCACCTCTTGCAGTATTTATAAGTACAACGGGTTTTTTAAACCTGAGCAGAAATTCGTCATTCACCAATCCTTTTGTTTCAGCAGTTAAAGGCAGGTGAATGCTGACAACATCGGCCTCGTCAAACATTTGCTCCATTGTTGATTCCTCAACATTTAGCATTTCTTTTGAATATCCTGTTCGGTATTTATCAAAGACCAGAGTCTTAACGCTAAAGCCGTTCAGTCGTTTTGCAAAAGCAGTTCCGGTATAACCGAAACCTATAATGCCAATACATTTTCCCATTATTTCCCAACCCCTCAATGCCTCTCTTCTCCAAATTTTCTTTCTTACATCAAAGTTAGCTATACAAAGGTTATTGGCCAATGAAAGCAGCATACCCATTGCATGTTCTGCCACCGCATCGCAGTTTCCGTCAGGAGAACGATGCACCAGCACACCTTTTTCACGGGCATAATCCAAATCGATAATTTCAAGTCCGGAACCCAATCGGGCAACAAACTTCAGATTTGGTGACTTATCCAGAAAGTTTTTATCAACATTTATCTTGCTGTTGATGATTATTCCTTCATAGGATGCCATCATATCCGGCACTTTTTTTGAATCAATTTCCGGCAGGTAGTGACACTCAAAACCCGCAGCAGTGAGCCCTGACAATAAGTTCGGATGAACCGCATCAGTGATCAGAACAGTTGCTTTGTTGTGCATTTTTCAACGGTTTAACTTGCCACGAACGACAAATATAATAAGCTTTTGCAGATTGCACCAAAAAAGGCTTAACAATTAATTAAGATTAATTGCAATTACACAATTTTGCCTGACGAAACTTAATAAAAAGTTAAGTCTGACGAAATTTTTCGACTTGATTGGTAAGAAAGACAAATTCCTGAAGTGAAAGTTGTTCAGGACGTTTTTCGTAGAATAAATCATTTTCTATTACATCTTTTGGAAAAAAGGGTTTCAATGAATTGCGCAACATTTTTCTTCTTTGATTAAAACTTGCTTTAACTATTATTTTCAGCAGATTTTCATCACATCCGAGTTCCTTGTAATTTTTCTTTCTTTGAAGTGCAATCACTCCAGAATTTACTTTTGGGGGTGGGTTAAAACTGCCGGGTTTTACTGTAAACAGGTAACGTATATCATAAAAGGCCTGCATGAGCACACTCAATACGCCATATTCTTTATTTCCGGGCCCCGAAGCAATACGCTCTGCTACTTCTTTTTGAAACATCCCGACTACTTCAGGTACATAATCTTTATTTTCAAGTGCCTTGAAAAGGATTTGTGATGAAATATTGTAAGGAAAATTGCCAATTATAGCAAAGGGCCTTCCCTCCATCTTTGAAACCAAATCCACTTTCAAAAAATCGTCAGATATTATTCTTTCAGATAATTCAGGGTAATGCTCATTCAAATAGGTTACCATATCCCCGTCAGCCTCTACCACTGTTAATCTGTGATCGGCTATCTGAAGCAGATATTTTGTTAACATTCCCATGCCCGGACCGACCTCCAAAATATCTTCATATTCATCGAGCAATTGTAGACTCGAAGCTATCTTGAGAGAAATACTTTCTTCTTTCAGAAAGTGTTGGCCGAATGATTTTTTAGCTTTCAAAAGACAGGATATTTAAACCTTTGTTAAGGAAGTTTAGACTTCATTAACATAGATGATGAAAAAGCAAAAAAAGTTTAGTGATCTCTATTATTATTTTTATTTTTATTAAATATGCCTACCTTCCTTATTCAAAAAGATTGGATATTTGGCGAATAGCTATATATTAGCTGCTCTTACCCGAATTATTCTGCTCACAAATTTAGTATTATCATGTTGAATACAAACATTATTTCGGTATCAAACTATGGTCCTGATGAAAATTTAATCATCCTCACCCGTAAAGACAGTCTGTCTTGGGCTGAAAGCATACTTTCAGCCAATGAATTGGCGGTTTTAACTAAAATGGCAACTGACGAAGCTCCCTATGCTATTTTCAACAGCGGCGGCAGATGGGTTATTGTAGAATTTGTATCGGAAAAAGCAGATGCAGACTTTAGAGCAGAAGCTATGCGCCGCAATGGAGGCAGCAGAGTTTCACTCCTGCGCAATACAAAAATTGAGTCTGTTACCTTACTGAATCAGGCATCCGAAAATTTGGGGGCAGCATATGCAGAAGGACTAATTTTAGGTAATTATAAATTCATCAAATATTTCAAGCAGGCCGAAAAACAGGCCTCCTGTTTCACTGGCCTCAAGGTTTTGGAAAATACTGTTTCTGCCGCAGAACTGGAAACTTTGAAGACTGTACTCGAAACAGTTTGCATCACTCGTACTTTGGTCAACGAACCGGTTATGTTTCTCGATGCGGTTCAGCTTTCCAAAGAAATTGCCGACTTGGGCAAAGCTTCGGGTTTTTCTACTGAAACTTTTGACAAGGCTAAAATTCAGGAACTGGGCATGGGTGGTTTGCTTTCCGTTAATTTAGGAAGTCAGATTCCGCCTACCTTTAATATTATGGAATGGAAACCTGAGGGTTCCAAAAACAGCAAACCTATTGTTTTGGTCGGAAAAGGTGTGGTTTATGACACCGGTGGTCTGAGTCTGAAACCGACGGCAAACTCAATGGACTATATGAAATGCGATATGGCCGGCGCAGCTGTAGTCGTTGGCGTACTGTATCTGGCTGCCAAACTGAAACTACCATTACACATAGTTGGATTGGTACCTGCTACCGATAACCGCCCCGGAGAAAATGCTTATGTTCCCGGTGATGTCATAAAAATGTACAATGGTTCTTTCGTAGAAGTACTAAATACAGATGCAGAGGGCCGTATGATTCTTGCTGACGCGCTTCATTATGCAAAAAAATACGATCCTGAATTTGTTTTCGATTTCGCAACATTAACCGGTGCTGCTGCTGTAGCAATAGGACCTGTAGCAGGAGTAATCATGGGTAATGTAAATGATGATATCAAAAAAATGCTGAGAACTGCAGGAAACGAAACCTTTGAACGTACTGTAGAATTCCCGCTTTGGGATGAATACGGAGATGAAATAAAATCTGACATTGCAGACCTTAAAAACGTTGGAGGCTCTTTTGGAGGGGCTATCACAGCAGGAAAATTCCTGGAACATTTCACTGATTATCCTTGGATGCACTTCGATATAGCAGGTGTTGCCTTCTCTCATAAAGAAAGCAACTATAAGGTAAAAGGAGGAACCGGATACGGAATAAGACTGATGCACAATTTCCTGAAGGCATATCTGGAAAAAGCATAATCAAAAAAGCAGAGGGTAGATAGTACAAGATACGATCTACCCTCTTATCTTTGTGGCCTATTTAATTCTACTCAAAAAAGTCAATTATAAAAGAACATGCTTAAAGCGAACAACCCTCAGCTCCTTTCATGGATTGAAGTCCCTGCCAATTGTGACTTCCCTATTCAAAATATTCCCTTCGGCATTTTTAAAACCACCCAAAAACCACCGCGCATGGGCACTATCATCGGAAATACGGTGATCGACCTTCAAACAATGGCAGAAATGGGTTATTTTAATGACTTGGATCTTATAAAAACAGTCTTCTCCCAAAAATATATTAATGATTTCATGTCTTTGGGCAAGGCAAAAACTCTGGCAGTACGTGATAAACTTGCAGAACTGTTCTCCAGCGAAAATCCTACCCTGCGCGATGACAGTAGCGCAAAATCTAAAATATTGCACCATAAGGATGAAGTAAGCTTGCTGCTTCCTGTACAGGTGGGCGATTATACCGATTTCTACTCCAGCCGCGAGCATGCCACCAACGTGGGCATTATGTTCCGTGACCCTCAAAATGCATTGCTGCCAAACTGGCTTCACCTCCCTGTCGGTTATCATGGCCGGGCATCTTCTATAGTTGTTTCCGGAACTTCCATCATCCGCCCTAAAGGACAAATGCGACCCAATCAGGAGCAGCCGCCTGTTTATGGTCCAAGCAAACAATTGGACTTTGAACTGGAAGTAGCTTTTGTCGTCGGAAAATCAAATACCATGGGCAGTTCTGTAAGTACAGGCGAAGCAGAAGATTATATCTTCGGCCTGGCACTCTTCAATGATTGGTCAGCCCGAGATATTCAGAGCTGGGAATATGTGCCGCTGGGCCCATTTTTGGGCAAAAACTTCGGTTCTACTATCTCTCCGTGGATCGTGACTTTGGAAGCATTGAATTTACTTCGCGTTCAGGGTCCTGTCCAGGAACCAAAGGTTCTCCCCTATTTGGAATATCAGGGAGAAAAAAGTTATGACATACAATTGGAAGTCCTGATCCGTCCTGAAAATGGACAGGAAACGCTGGTTTCTCATTCCAATTTCAAATATATGTATTGGACAATGGCGCAGCAATTGGCTCATCATACTGTAAACGGTTGCAATATGCGTGTAGGGGATCTTTGTGCTTCGGGAACTATCTCCGGACCAACTCCGGACAGTTATGGCTCTATGCTCGAAATTTCCTGGAAAGGCACCAAACCTGTAAATATGACGGATGGCAGTGAACGCAAGTTTATCGATGATGGAGACACAGTCATTCTGAAAGGTTGGGGAGAGAGAAATGGTCTGCGAATCGGGTTCGGTATTTGTGAGGGAAAGGTATTACCTGCGAAATAAGATTGTCAGATATTAGATTATCGGAAGTCAGATTAAACAAAGAACTTAATGCCGAAGGCTAAAGCTTTCTGACCGGTTTCCTTCATCTTTCCGCTTTGTGGTCCTACGTTTCCTCTTTAAAGAGTTCTCTCGTCTTGGGACAAGATCGGTTCATCTTTTATCTTTTTGTCTTTTATCTTTCCATTTTTGTGATATTCAACTCCGATCTCTGGCAGGAAATAACCGCATCTATCCGAAAGCATCCGCTTCGGACGGGGCTTACCATGTTTGGAGTATTTTGGGGAATTTTTATGCTGGTTCTTCTTTTGGGCGTTGGCAACGCACTTCAGAATGGCGCTGAATACGAATTTAGAGATGATGCTGTAAACAGTATTTGGGTTTTCAGGGGGCAGACTTCCAAGCCCTATAAAGGTATGCAGCCGGGGCGCGACATCAGATTTGACAACAGTGATTACAGTGATTTTAAAACAAAAATTGACGGTGTCGAATTTGTTGCCGGCAGATTCAATATTCCTGGGCCTGTCACTGTCAGTTATAAAAATAGAGATTATACCTTCGATGTGCGCTCTGTTCATCCGGCCCACCTTATTTTGGAAAATACCATTGTAGATAACGGGCGTTATATCAATGAAAATGACATCAGTGCTTATCGCAAAACAGCCTGTATAGGCAAAATAGTTGCTGAGACTATTTTTGGGAAAGTGAATCCGATTGGAAAACACATTAACATTAACGGAGTAGAGTTTCTCATTGTCGGAGTTTACAGCGACACCGGTTCAGAGCGGGAAATGCGCATCATCTATTTGCCAATAACCACCGCCCAAAGGGTTTTTTCTACAAAAGATGAGGTAAATATGCTCATGGTGACCACCGGCACCGCAAATTCAGATGAAGCCGTCAAGATTGAACAGCGCCTTCGCAGTCATCTATCTGCAAAACACAACTTTGCGCCGGATGATGCTCAGGCCCTGCGTATACGTAATCGCGTAAAACAGTTCGAAAGGATTATGGAGTTATTTTCCATCATCCGATTCTTTACCTGGTTTGTTGGAATCGGCAGTATCATTGCCGGTGTTATCGGTGTTGGAAACATTATGCTCATCATAGTAAAAGACCGCACCAAAGAAATCGGCATCCGAAAAGCAATTGGCGCCAATCCGGGCAGTATCATACAAATGATATTGCTGGAAGCTGTACTCATCACAGCTACTGCAGGCTATCTCGGACTTTTGGCAGGTTGGGCGGTTATCTATACACTTAGCGACATGGAAGCAAATTTTTTCAGACACCCGTCTGTTTCTTTCCCTGTTATACTTATTGCCATTTTCGTTTTGGTTTTAATGGGCACCCTTGCGGGTCTGATTCCAGCCATGCGCGCAGCTAAAATTCAGCCGATTGTGGCGATGAGGGGGTAAAAAACAAGAGTCAGCCACTTCGTTCAATGACCGCATCTTACAAAAAAGTAGCTATAGTTTTTTTATTTTGAAGACACAATAATATTCCTGCAACAAAAATAAAACTTCTTCAGCTTTGCCGATATTGTATTCTCTATAGTCATATTCGCCTGATTCTAAACCGAGATCCGTTATTAGAGTTAGTGGTGAACCCGATTGCCTCTGTGAATCGTATTCCCAAGCATCCAACAGCGATTTAGCCTTTCATTTGATTTTTGAGGTTGTTTTTTTTAGTATGTTTTGCATTTACACGTTTAAATTCTGCTACATAGCCATTTCGCTCCATTTTCAATTGTTTTTTTTTCAAAGCAATTATATTCAAAGGCGTATCATCAAATTCGCCAGTACCTTCTACTATAATATTTTTTGCATCACTGCTCAGTTTCCAAGTACCATTGCGTGTATCAATGCCATCGGTCATTGAAAAAACATCCTTTTTCCCAAAAATTAGAGTAATATTTTCATCTCTTTTAGGTTCTTCATCATTGACTTTCAATATTTTCCAAGTGCCAATGAGTTTCGTTTGAGTTGCTGTTGTTTTTTGTGTCCAGCCAGTGTCAAAGCAAAAAAGCACCATAAAAAAGGAGAGTAAATATTTCATGGGATATAATTTATAGATAAATAAATTCATTTTATTCGTAATTGAAATTCAAGTATTTATACTACCAGTCATTCATTCTTCCGGCCATGTTCCAACGGAAACCTAAGGAAAAAATTAAAGACTTGTTATCCAAGGCATCCAAAGCTGCATCTTCACGGCGATACATGGCACTGAGATCGACAAAAAGATTGTGGCGGATCATATAGGTGGCAATAAACTGCCCGATAAGCAGATTCGTTTTCACACCCTGCCCAATTACATTTCCAAACTCACGTTCATAGGTATAATAAGGCTTATGAATATTTGTACCCCAATTGCTGTCCAAGGTATCCAAACCATAACGTGCATAATTCAGCTGAGCTCTCAATTGAAGCCCCCTGATCGGCTGATAGCGTGCAATAGCAATAAATTCTCTGAAATTTGAGCCCATCGGATGGGCCAAGGGCTGATTGTAATGCGTGTAATTGGCGGTACTGTCGCGGAACGAATAGGTATAAGGGCGAACAGTATTGAACTCCAATTGCAGATCCAAACCTTTCAGTCCTGCAACGTCGATATATTTCAAACCGGCCTGAAAGCCCTGTTTGTTGGCCCACCAGCCAGCTTCCGGATCTCCCTTTCGGGCAAAGACTTTAGAGAATACAAACTCATCCAGCAATATCTGTCCGTAAAATGAAAATCTTTTCAGGAAATCATAGCGCCAGGTCATGCCCATAATGACATTGTCAGGGCTGCCCAACATCTGTTCTACTGTGCGGTAGAGAATGAGCGGATTGAAATACTGCAGTTCAAAGCCACCATTTCTCGCAAAAATAACTGATTCAAAAAGGCCGACATTCAGGTTTTTTAGAATATTAATACTCAAATGATGAGTAGCCATATACTTTTTCTTAAACACGCTATTGGCTACATTGGCGTGATCCTGAGTCAGTTCTGCAAAAATATTTTGGTATTGAATTCGCCAGATTTTGGTATTGAATTTCAGGTAGAAATAATTATTCGAAAAGTCAGAAAGCAGCAGGGAACGATGTCCGTCGCCTATAAAATTTCTGCCGTGTCCCAGTTGTAAGCCGATAAATTTAGTGGCATTGAAGCCAATATAACCTGTCGACATCAGAAAGTCAACCCCATCATCCGCCTGCGGAGTGAATTGACTGTCATAGGTTTTATAAAATCCTGCACCCGGCACAGCGGATTCAGCTAAAATACGGTTGGTTACATAAGTAGGATAGCTGGCCTGAGACTCAATAATATCTGTATAAAAATACACCTTATTGTCAATATTACCACGCAGCTGCAAACCTCTGCGGTTGAGCATGAACAGATGATTCTCATTATTAACACGTTCCATACCGCCCAACACATCGAGCATCGGATTGATGTTAAGATAAAAATGCGGAACACGGACTTCAAAAAAATGCGCTGGAGTGCGGTACAGATATTTCAAAAAAGCTTTGCGGCTATTAACAGTGCTGTCCTCATCATTATTGTCATTGATTAGAAAACTGCTGTCGCGGGTCAGGGCATATCCCTTCTCCTGCATATAGTTCAAATATTTTCTGACCTCTCTTCGTGTATAGGGTTGAATAGTAGTGGCAAGTCCCCCAAAATCGCTATTGCGAATTATAAGGCGATCCAATGCGTAATGATTCACATCTCCCAAAGGGAGGCTGTTACTTGTTTGTGCTCCCAATTCTGTCGCAAAAAGAACAGCTGCTGTAAGCGCTAAATATTTAGTAAATTTTATCATGCAGTCTCGGGCAGTTTATCAATTTATTTTCCAAATCCGTATTTGGGTATAAAAAAATCAGGTAGCATTCCCAAAAATAATAAAGCTGTCGGATATATTGAAAAAAATAATCCCAAATAGCTTAAAATTAAAAACGTCGGTGGCTAAAATGCCAACCGACGTCTAAAATATTCCTATCCAAATCAAAGATTAATTATTCTTTTTCTCTTCCTTTGGTTTAACAGCAGTTTTTATGTTATAATTTTCAAATTCAAGCATCTCAACCTCTTCTCCCTGAATCTCTTCAAAATTAATTGAAATGGAGTCACCTACTGAAGTAAGCGGCAATTTACGGGAGATATTGGAATTACCTATAAAGATTTTATCTTCTTGATTGTCAATGATCATGTAGTAATAGGAGTTTCCGCCTGATACATCTTCCGAAATTCGAAGTACCTTACCCGCAGCCTTATGAGCATGTTTGGCATCATGAACAATCGGATTTTTATTTCCTGAATTATTGTAAGCATCTTTGTAAGATCTGAGTGCATCTTTTAGATTATCGCCAACTCCAACAATGGAATAATCCTGAACAGAGACCATTGCAACCATTTTGATAAGTCCTGCCTGATCTTTAAGTGACATCACATAAGTTGCAATCCCGTTTATATTGTACATTATAGGGAAAGAGCTCTGATAGCCTTTTTCCTGAACCTTACCCATGGCCGACTGCATTGCTGCATTTTCGGTAGCACCCGGCTGACGATAAAGTGTAGCTTCTTTTGTTCTGGTATCCACCAACATAAAACCAATGGTACTTTCGTCACTTCCTACTGAAGTGATACCGGTGTACCAATACGAGCGGTTATCATTACCATAAACCAAAGAAATTCCTTCAGTTGCCTGCAATTTGTCGCGATTGGAGAAATTCCAATAGCCGTGTACGTATTCACCCCAACTATTGATTTGGTTCTCAATAAAATTTTTGGGTTGAATACGGTCTACCCATTCAGGAGCGGTTTTGGCAGTATATTTCTTAACTTCCCCGCTACTTGCGTCAACAACCGCAATCCCAACGGCATTATTTCCACTGAATCCTACCTCGTGTTTGAACAGGGTCACGACCCAATAAGGATGGCCTTCATCGTCAATTTCAAATGTATAATCGTCCATACCTTCGGTGATGAAGCCTTTTAAATAAAGGTGTCTTGGCAGATAATCTCCAAACCAACCACCCATCTGGTATTTGATCTGAACCGGCTTTCCTTTGACTTCTCTTACCAATTTTACATCGCGTTCATTAGTGGAAGATACCATTATATATCCATGAGTACCTTTTTTATTGCTCATCCATTTGAAAAAACCTGAGTGTTCGAGCGGTGCAACCCAATAGAGTTGGTCCCTTACTTTTTGGATCTGAAATTCTCCAATATAAACTTGACTTCCCAGTGCAGGCTCTTCGCCTAAAACTTTATCACCCAATCTATGGGCTACATCTTTGTCAACAATTCTGATTTTATCAGGGGCAACAGGCGCTACATCTTGCGCAAAACTTTTGCCTTCTTTGACTTCCCCCAACAATTTATGGTACTTATCAGCACGGAACATTGGTAAACCCGCCAGGCTCATAATAACAATATAAAGCAATGCAATAACTGCAGTACCCAAGGCTGTAAAAAATAAACCTGATTTTTGTCCTTTCAGCACCTGTATTTCAAGCGCAGTTATCATGAGGGAAATAAAAAAGATTTCTAAAGGCAATCCCATGAACCAGGGGCTGATTACCGGAAGATTAAAATAGACATACGCCGGAGCTACGACTACTATTAAAAAAATATAAACAAATAGTTTTGTTTTTCTTAGAATTGTAAGTGCATCACTCATAGTATTTTATTGTAATTTTAACAGACACCATAGGTATCAAATATTTGAAAATCAAGGTTAAATTATTTAAATTATCAAAAGTCGCCTGCTGCTGAGCCGCCTGTGAAATCGTCATCATCATCATCTTTTTCTTCGTCATCATCAAAGTCAATGTCAATTTCCTCAAATTCAAAATCTTCATCATCATCTTCCTCTGCTTCGGTTTCTTTTGAATCCGGTTCATTCACGTAATTTGCGATTCTTGCCATGAGCTTTTCTGCCTCAGCTAGTTGCGGGTTTATTTCCAATGCCATTTTCAGCTGCTGAAACGCAGCTTCATAGTCATGCAGATATTCTACCAAAAAAGCAGCATACTCTGCTTTTATCTCAGCATCTGCAGGTACTTTTTGCAAATAATTTTCATAACATTGGACAACAGCGTCCAAATCCTGAAAAGTACGAAGTAAAATAGGTATAAACTGTTGAATGATGGCCTTTTGTCCCGGATTAATTTTCAGTGACTTTTCATAAAAAACCCTTGCTTTGTAATAATCCTGAAGCTGCTGAGCATGAATATCTCCCAGACTTTTCAGTAAAAGGGCCGAGTCATTATGTATCCGATGATCAATTCCTTTTTGGAAACTCGCAATAGCTTTTTCATAATCATTTTCCACTTTCCACTGCAGCAGCCCCTGCAGATTGAGTGCTTCTTCGTGGTATTCATTAATTCCCATTGCTATTTCTAGATACTGGCGGCAACGAGCATAGTCATTTAGATGATAACAGGCTTCAGCTATTCGAATATAGGGTTCAACAGAATAGGGATCTTCTTCTATGACTTTATTGAAATGATCTATTGCTTCCTGCTGTCTGTCAAAAACAGTGCTTTTCAGAATACCTGCCTGCATTTGAGCATAGTTGTTTGCAGGGTTCAAGGAAATTGACTTTTCGTAATATTCCAAAGCTTTATCGGCCTCTCCTTTCTTTTCCGCCATGCGCCCTATTGCATAAAGGGCTTCATCATTCTCGGGATTGTACTTTATGATCGTTTCAAAACAAAGTGCGGCCTCTGTTTCCAATTGAAACAGCATATAGAGTTTGCGCCCGGCATCGAGTAGAACATCTGTATAAATAGGGTATTTGGATAGGAAATATTCGTAATTATTTAATTGCTTGGCAAAAACAGCAAAGTTTTTTTTCTGTATCTCAGCAGCATTTTCATCCATCCAAGGAAGGATTTCAGAAAGGCTTCTAAAAATGGCAAAGCTTCCTTCTACGTTTTTGAGTTCCTTGGGTTTTTCCAAAGTTTTCAAAATCTTTCCTGCTTCAGCCCTCAAATCTTCATCGGGATTGAGCTGCCAAAACATTTCCAAAGCCCTCAAGCAGCTTTGATCCGGTTTCATAGCAGGCAGTACTGATAATGCCCTTTTTACAGCCTCTTCATCATTTGACAACAGCTCGTCAAGCAAAAGTTTATTTTCCGGAGATAAGTTCATGTAATAATAGTCCTAAAGACAGATTCTAATAATTATAAAATTTATAATTCACAAATTTATTCAATTGTGTACAGAAAAGCAAATAAATAGACTGTTCAGACTAAATATGTTTGACAATTGTTTTGATCTTTACCTAACATTAAACTTTGTTAAAACAAAAATTGATAAAAAAGCAATTAAATTTATATCGAAAGAGCTAAAAAAGATAATAATCTCATGGATACCCTTCAGAACTGTTGCGCTGCGGAACTCTTAATTGGGAAAAATATGGTTTCAGCGATATCAATGATAAATTGAACTTTTTCTATCTCAAATTAATAAATACTAAAAATACTAAGCAAAAAATGAGTTTTAACTTTTTTTCAGAAAATTCGAATCAATTCAGAATATTCTGTGATATGGATGGGGTCTTAACAGATTTTGACTATCAGTTTCGTAGTATTTCCGGCGGAATTGCATTTGATGACTGGGCTGAAAAAAATGGCAAAAATTCAGCTTGGGAAATTATTAAATCAGCAGCTGAGGAATTCTGGTCTGAAATGCCTTGGACAGAAGATGGCAAAACACTTTGGATCTGGTTGCAATCTCACTCACCTACTATTTTGTCAGCGCCAAGTATTGAGCTGACTTCGAAAACCGGAAAGACAAAATGGGTAAACACTCATTTGGGAATCAATCAAAATCCAACAACCAACAGCGATGGGTGGGATATAAATACCCGTTTGATTTTCGATAAAGACAAGCATCTTTATGTGCTTCCCAAAACTGTTTCCATACTGATAGATGATACGCCTAAGAAAACTGATGCCTGGCGGACAGCGGGCGGCATTGGATTATTGCACAGCAATGCGACTGAGACGATCAATACCCTGACCGAGATCCTGAACAGTTTATAACAATTGTTATTTTAGCATTTTTACATCAGTAAAAGGCCCCATTCTCTTAGTCTCCACCATAGGTCTGAATTTAGAAAAGCATCAAAATTATTCTGTCCTGCCTTTTCAAAACTGTTTTTAAATTCAGAGAAATTAATCAATTTACCAGTTTCGGATGAAATTGCGCAAAGTTCCTGATGCAGCCAGGTTCCCAAATCAGCCGGCATTTCAATACCCGCATCTCCTTTTTTGTTGTACCAGCTGAGTGCTGAAAATTCCTGTTTCCGTCCTTTTGTATCTTTTTCTTCAAAATACTGAATTTCGGGTGCTCTGCCCAACCAATACAATCTGCTGCCCGATTTTGGCTGCAGTTCTTCTGCTGAAGCAATGGCCTTTTCAATAAAATCAGGTTTAACGGTTGTTTTGGGTATTTTGAAATCGAACCAGTCTGAAAGCGACAGTTCGAATCCTGCACCCTGCATATAGTTGAAAAGCGAAATGCGCAGCCCTTCTGCAAACTCTTCATGCTCCGTACCCTTCGGATCTTCATGGTAATAATCATTTTCAGCAAAACCGCCAAATTCCGGTCCGACATGCTCCACACCATAGGCCTCGGGCTGCAGGCCAACGGGCGAATGCGCAGTCATTGCAAACTGATGCCAGAAGCCTGATTGTACAACACCTGCTTCGAGCAGCTGACGCACCATTTCCAAAGAATCGATAGTTTCCTGCGCCGTCTGTGTGGGAAAACCATACATAAGATAGGCATGAACCATGATACCTGCCTGTGTGAACGCGTCAGTGACCTGCGCGACCTGTGCAACGGTAACGCCTTTCTTCATAAGGGTCAAAAGTCGGTCTGAAGCCACTTCCAAGCCACCGGATACTGCTATGCAGCCCGAGGCCTTGAGCAGTCGGCAGAGATCTGGTGTAAAACTTTTTTCAAAACGGATATTGGTCCACCAGGTGACGGTGATTTTCCTTTTGATGATCTCAATAGCCAAATCGCGCATGAGCGCAGGCGGTGCAGCTTCATCTACAAAGTGGAACCCGGTCTGACCGGTCTGTGCAATGATTGTCTCGATGCGGTCGCAGAGCAGTTCGGCCGTGACAGGCTCGTAACGCTGTATATAATCCAGACTTACATCGCAAAAGGAACATTTTCCCCAATAACAGCCATGTGCAAGGGTAAGTTTGTTCCATCGTCCATCGCTCCATAAGCGGTGCATGGGATTGATGAGGTCGATAACAGAAAGATATTCAAAGAGAGGCAGTCCGCTGTAATCGGGAGTGCCCACTTCTCGCTGTGGAATGTCTTTTTCTTCGGCACCGTTACAGTAAGTTACTACTCCACCAGTGAGGGTAAACATGCGTTTGAGCGAGGACATCGGTCTTTTGCCGTCCAAGTGTTCCAGCAGACATTGTAAAGGCAGTTCTCCATCGTCCAAACTCACAAAATCGAGGTATTCAAAAACCCGTTCATCGCTGAGGCGGCGCAACTCCGTATTGGCAAAACCGCCACCGAGTACAATTTTGATATTTGGATGCTGTTTTTTGATGTATTGTCCGCATTTGAGTGCAGCAAAAAGATTACCCGGAAAGGGTACCGAAAGACAAAGCAGACTGGGTTTGGAATTTTGAATCTGTTTTTCCAATAATTCCAAGAGCATCTCAGAAATCAATGTATTCGGTGCTTTGAGCTCCTTTTCCATCTCATCAAAATGCGTGGCAGTGCGGCCAAGGCGTTCGGCATAGCGGCTGAATCCGAAATGCGGATCTACAGCTTCTTTGATCAGATCACCCAAATCTTCGAGATATCTTGTGGCAAGGTGACGTGCCTTATCCTGTATACCCATGCTGCCAAAAGCCCATTCCAAATCTTCCATTTCGGCAAATCGGCCTGCTTCGGGCAGGTAACTGCCGCTGCAGATGCTATGTGCCAGTGTCGGATTTTTATTTTGCAAAAATGTGATGACAGGACCGATAGTCGTCAGATAATCTTCGCGAAGATTGTAGATACGGTAGGCATTTTCAGACAGTTCAACATCTGATTTTTCCAAAAAATCGAAAAGCCGCTGAAGCCCTTTTCCCGAAAAGAGTGACAAAATGACTTCAATCCCTAAATCGGCCTGTGTAGAGGAGATATTGAGTGTATTCAGAAATCCTTTGATGTAGGCTGTTGCCGGATAGGGCGTATTCAGCTGCGTAAAAGGTGGAGTTATTAGTAATAGGCTATGCTGCACGTTTTTAATTTTGTACAAAATTACCTAATTTCATAGAAAGTGGAAAATATTATTGTCATTATGATTAAGCCGCAGACTTTCATTTCTTTTTTTAGTCTTACAAATTAGATTCAGAAAATTAAACCCATATCGTCTTTATAAATTCTATGCGCTACGTGGAGCCTCCGGGTTCGCTACGTGGAGCTTTGGTTCTTCACGAACTCTAATGACGGGTTAA
>CAINVS010000291.1 GCA_903854205.1 uncultured Bacteroidota bacterium
ACTGTAGCGCATAACTGAAAGAAGGAATAATTGGAAATAAAGAAAGTTGATAAAGTTTATGACCAGTTGTAATATATTTTCCGTTAGAATATGTTATTTGCCTTCTGAAGAATAAAACAAAAGGATTTTGTCTGTTATATGTGTTATAAATATCTAAACTCCAAGTATTTAAACGTCCTTTTTTGCCGACTTTTTTAAAATGAACGCCAATGTCTAACCTATGGTAATCAGGCATTCTTGCATTATTTCTGCGTGTATAGACAAACACATCTTCAGTAGGTGTCGCTCCTCTAATCCGTGAAGTAGGAAGTGTGATTGCAAATCCACTATTGTAAATCCAATTTGCAGAAATATCCCATTTTTTATGAAATTGCCAATTAATAAAACTATTAAACTGATGTCTGCGGTCGTATTTGTATGGAAAAGGTATGTTGTTTTGAATACTTGGAAATTGACGATGATTCCAAGAAAGGGTATAAGCGACTTGAGCAATAATTTTACCTGTTGTTTTTTGAAATAATAATTCAAAACCTTTAGTATTACCTTTACCTTTTGTTGTTATTTGTTCTTCCCAAGGAGCCATTACTCCCAAGTAATTTCCGCCCACATATAAATAATCTATAAGATTGGTCATTTTTTTATAAAAACATTCTATTTCAACCACAAAACTTTTCTGGTGTTTCCAAATGACACCCAATGAATATTGCATGGCACTTTGAGGAGGCACTTTCTTTGTGATAGGCACCCATATATCATTAGGAAATCCTACGCCATTATTGGCAAGTAGGTGGATATATTGGCCCATCCGAGTAAAGGATGATCTTATAGCCCAATTAGTATTTATTTTTCCTAAAATTGAAATTCGGGGTTCAGCAATATGATATAATTGCTTTTCTGCAATTGCTGCACTCCATCTGAGACCATAGTTAATTTCAATAAATGAATATCTGAAAGTTCCTTCAATGAAAATTGCACCCTCAGGAATCAATGCTTGATAAGAATCACCTATAGTATCGAATTGCACTGAAGAACTACTGTCGTAATTACTTTTAAGGTTGAGATATGGTTTGTAATTATGGAAATGGTAGTCTATGCCTGCTTTGAAATTGTGGGTATTATTTAGAGTATATTCTAAATGTGATTTCGCAATAAAATCTGAAATCTGAGACTTGGTAATAAAATTGCTATTTTCATAGTTACTGTCAATCGGGTTGTATGACTTACTTTCTGCTAAAAATTTATAACGGTAGCTTGTATAACTTAATTGATTTTTTAAAAAAAAATTAGTATTAATCAAGTAGTTATGTCTTAAGGTGGCTGTATTGTTGCCCCAATCGAATAAAGTTTTTGTATCTGTATAATAAGGTGTTCCAGTTCCTCCATTTGTAATAGCTGCATAATGTGTCAGAATTGTGGAGTTATCTCTTCCTGTATAATAACTTAGAAACAGATGATGTCGTTTATTGATAATATAATTTATTTTTGCATTTAAATCAAAAAAATTGTAGAGCACATTTTGACCTATGTAGCCTTTTTTGAATGCAGGTTGTTGCAATAGAGTAATCAATCCCAAATATGCTGCACGACCAGATATCATAACAGAAATTTTATCTTTTAGTATAGGACCTTCAAGTAATAAACGAGAAGAAATAATGCCTATTCCAAAATTACCCTTCCACTTTTTACTATTTCCTTCTTTCATTATGAGGTTTAGTACAGAAGAAAGCCTACCACCATAAGAAGAAGGAAATGCTCCTTTATAAATTTCAATTTTTTTGATGGCATCTGCATTAAAAATAGAAACGAATCCTGCAAAGTGTGATGTATTATAAACAGTAGTGCCATCCAGAAGAATTAAGTTTTGATCGTAACTCCCTCCTCTTACCAATAATTGTGAACTGCCTTCATTGGTATTGCTAATGCCGGGATATAATGTTAGAGCTTTTAATATATCTTTTTCACCCCCTAATGTTGGTAGTCTCTCTAATTGTATTAAGCTTAAATCTACTTTACTAAATGAGGTGAAATCTCGTTCTGAAATCACCTCAACTTCCCTTTGAATATGGGGTTTAAGATAAAAAATATAAATGCTGTCTTTTGTTGGATTACTTATGCGAACTGTGTCCGGTTCATAGCCCAATGCTTGAATGTACAAATCTACATTTCCTGAATATGGAATATTAATAGTAATGTAGCCAAATTCGTTGCTTATTGCAAAGCATTGTCCTCTACTATCTTTTATTATTGCTCCGATAATGGATTCATTAGAATTTTCTTCGACTATATTTGCCGAAATACTTTGCTGTGATTGTGCTTTGGAAATAAGCATAAAAAAAATAATAATAACTCGAAACATTTTAAGGATTTAAGAATAAAACGAATGCTGTGGTAATATAGCCACAGCATTCGTAAAATATTTTAAAGTTTTTTTATTGACAACCAAAAGAGCATGAAGAAATTTCAACGGTGGTGGCATTTGTGTATAGATAGTCAAATTTATATTGGTATTTGTAATTTATGGTTGAAAGATAATAAAATATGCTTGCGGCTATTGAATAGTGAATTTCACTGACACCTGATGAGGTCCATCCCGTTCCACCCGAAGTATATGCAGTAACTGCTGGGTCTCCTTGAGCTCCCCATCCTATGCCCCAAGTTATTGGAGTAATATGACGATACCAAAGACCGAGAAAGCCTCTTTTTTCAGATACAATTCTGCAATCAAGTGTATTTGATAATTCCCAACAACCGGAACCACAAGACCAAGAATTGAAATATAACTGATAAACATTGTCTAATCTGTGACTTTGGGGACTCCCAACGGTACAAAAATATGAAACAAAAGTATTTGGACAAGTAGTTTTTGTTTGAATTTGAGAAGGGTGATTAATAATAGTTACCTCATCTATTTCATATACTGTTTCATTTTTGCGAATAGGTAGTTTTGCAACAATATTTAATTGTGAGCGATCACTCTTGGATGCTATAAAATAGTGTGTTGGAGTGAATTTATATATATGTTCCCCAATAATTAACTCTCCATTTAAGTTTAAAAGAGATGCATATGGAAAATAATAGCCCTTTACTTCAATTGAGTTTTTTGAAGTTATTTCAATTGTTTCTGAATATTTTTGCATAAATTCCTCATATTCAATATCTGAACTAACAGTAGCATAATCAATACTCATTTTTTCACTTAATGCTCTCATTGTAATTAATCCTTCATTTTCCATCCAAGAGTTAAATTTACTAAAATCATCTCCAGAGAATTTGCTGATACTACTAATAATTGAAGATAAATCAGAAGAAGATTTTAAAACGACTGTTTTATCCCCATCAATTTTTATCAAGGAAACAACTTTTTGTACATTGGGAGGCAAAACTAATGACTCATCATTTTGTTTTGAACATGATGTTAATAAAGTTACTGCAATTAGCAATAAATTAAGTAGATTGTTTTTCATTAGGTTGAGAGTTTAAAAGTTAGGAGAATATTTATTTTGAAAATTATTATATATAGCTAAATCGTTGACAACATCTTCCTAACTGAAATCTTAAAAAGATGACTCTCAAAACTTTAAAATAAGAAAATATGTATTATAATTTTGAATGCTATTTACTAAATCTTACCCAAAAAACCTATAACCAATAGCAAGGTTTAATGCGTGAAAGCGCTGATTTATTTTTTCATTAATAAAAACAAAATGAAAATTAGGGGTGATATGATTGTTATAAGATAGGGATAATATAAAATTTTTGTAATTCCACCTGCAGCCTGTTTCGGCAATAAGTGTAAATCGATTCATTTCATTACTCACGTTTTTATCAAGCAGATAAGCCCCATTTAAACCCAAATAAGCTTGAAAGGCCTTATTTATTTGCCAACGTCCGGCAATTGGAATTCCTATATAATTGAACCATAAACTCGTTCTTTTTTCCGTATTTGGGCTATATTGAGAAAAACCGTATTGGTTGAAACTAAGACCAAGTTCCAAACCAAATTTTGGAGAAAATTGATATATCGGTAAAATTTTGGCTTGTACGCCTATTATGGGCGTAGTTTTTCCCATATTAACTGATCTATTTTCAGAATAAGTAGTATAGCGCAAACTGACATTTCCTCCTAAATGACTTTCAAGTTGGAATTGAGCAAAACCTAAATTATTGCATAAACATTGTATTATTAAAATACCCCAAAAAACGGCTTTTGTGTTTTTCATATTCTTTTGAATTTTTTATGAATTAAATGTATGACAATAAAATCGTATTTAATACCCACCCCCGCAATATTTAACATTTTATTGACGGTAAATCCTTCAAATAAGCTTAAAAAGTAAGCAATATGATTAAAAAGGCACATCATCGATAGAAGAATTATTATTCAGCTTGGAAGAGAAGGTCTGACCGTTCCCCAAATTACTGCCAAAACTGCTGCCGAAATCATCCTTACTGAAGTTTTGGAAGGCATCATCTTCCAGATTGCTGAACAGTGCAAACTGTCCATCCCATTTTAGGCGCACATCTTCCAATGCTCCGTTACGGTGCTTTGCAATGATAATCTCACCGATACCTTTCAGGGAATTTCCTTCCTCATCCTCCATAATTTGATAGTATTCCGGACGATAAATGAAGCTTACAATGTCTGCATCCTGTTCAATCGCTCCGGATTCACGTAGATCCGACAGCTGCGGCCTTTTATTTCCACCCCTTGTTTCTACGGCACGGGAGAGCTGTGAAAGTGCAATAACCGGCACATTCAGTTCCTTGGCCAAACCTTTGAGTGATCGGGAGATAGTTGAAATCTCCTGCTCCCGGTTTCCGCCCTTATTGTCGCCGCCCGCAGTCATCAGCTGCAGGTAGTCGATAACGATGAGCTGAATATCGTGCTGCATTTTCAGACGGCGGCATTTTGCCCGAAGTTCAAACACACTGATACCGGGCGTGTCATCAATAAAAATAGGGACATTGGAGAGTCTGTCAACTACAGAATAAAGCTGTTGCCATTCATATTCCTCCAGTTTTCCCTTTCGCAGTTTTTCAGAGGCAATCTGGGTTTCCATAGAAATAATACGATTGACAAGCTGCACACTTGACATCTCCAGGGAGAAGAAAGCAACGCCCATATTGAAGTCCAAAGCGGCATTTTTTGTGATTGCTAAAGTAAAACTAGTTTTTCCCATGCCCGGGCGAGCTGCCACAATAATCAGATCCGAACGCTGCCAGCCCGATGTGACGCGGTCCAATGAGGTGAAACCGGAAGGGACACCAGTGAGTCCGTCGTCCTTTTTCGAAAGTTCCTCAAATTGTTTGATGGCCATGTTCACGAGGGTACTCATGTTCATGGAGCCGCGACTCAGATTTTTTTCCGTGATGGCAAAAAGATTTTGTTCTGACTTGTCGAGCAGGTCAAAAACATCGGTGGTATCTTCATAGGCATCTTTGATAGTCTCTGTTGAAACACGGATGAGTTCTCGCTGAATGAATTTTTGAGCAACAATACGGGCATGATACTCGATATTTGCAGCTGATGCTACTCGATTGGTAAGTTCTACCAGATAAAAAGGTCCGCCGATTGACTCAAGTTCACCCATCGTTTTCAACTGTTCGGACACAGTGAGCAGATCCACCGGATTACTTTTCTCGAAAAGGGCACAAATTGCCTTGTATATACTTTTGTGGGCATCGACATAGAAACTTTCGGACTGAAGAATGTCCACTACTACGGAAAGGGCATCCTTGTCAAGCATCAATGCACCCAAAACTGCCTCCTCCAAAGAACGGGCCTGTGGCTGAACCTTCCCAAAAGCCAATGGAGAAACAGTTTCTTCGCTTTTACGCTTGCCTTTAAAAGTGTTTTTTTTATTTTCGTTCAAATCGTTTTCCATAAATATAAAAGAACGTTAGATTTTATCTGACGTTAAGTATTTAAATTGTTGATATATAATATATATTAGCAGTAATAATCATTAACCGCGATAATTAGCCGGGACAAAGATAATAGTAAAAAAAGCTAAAAATCAATTTTGATTTTCCGCATTTCTCATTAAAGAGAATCTAAACATACTTCAAATTGAGGAGAATGTCAAGTGCAAACAATAAGTATATTAAAATATCTTTATTTTCTGCTTTATTTCTTTAACTTTATCTTACAAAAGTAAAAATGATATGAAAAACTTTGGTAGAATATTGTTGTCCTTACTGGTATTTTGGCTTTGGCTGGTACTTGTGCGCACCTATTATATATGTGGTGTAAAAGATCTCTGTAGCCCTGAATCTGACGTTTCTTCTATTACAAGAGGTAAAAAGCCCCTAACACTGACAGTGAGTGCAGACGGAATCAGGGTATTGGATAATTTCCCGGAATTCGTTTTTGATTTCAGCAGTACTTCTTTTGAAAATTCCGATGATTATACACTGCTCTACGATAAGCTTGCTGCTATGCTAAAGTCACAGCCAAATTCCCGCCTGATGATTACCGGTTATTATTTGGAAAATGAGAAAAAAAATGATGCTTTTGAAAATTTGGGACTTGCTAGAGCAATGTCTGTAGCCGACAAGATTGCTAAAGAATTCGAAATCAGTTCCGGCCGAATTTTGACCTCCGGAGAAATCACAAAAGACAGCGTACTTGACAAACCACTCCAATTCGAAATGCTCGGTTATATTCCAAGCGGCGAATTGCTGCAGGCAAGAGAGGAAGAAAATTTCAAAAAACAATGGAAGGACTCTATAACAATAGTCAGCTACAACGGATTACTAGCCATTTTTGAGCCCAATATCACCGAATGTAAAATAGTACCTGCTTTTGAAGAATTTACAGTTGCGCTTAAAGCTTATCTTCAAAACGAACCCAAAGCTAAAATCCTGCTCATAGGTCATAGTGACTCACATCAAAGCGAAGCAGAAGCTAAAAAAACAGCGATGAACTATGCCAAAATGCTGGATAAACAGTTAAAAAAAACTGGTATAAAGAATAGAATTGAACTCAAATCAGCAGGAAAAACTAAAAAACTGGTTTCTGATGTATTGCCGGACAATACAGCGGATGTTTTGGCTACTGCCAAAAATAGAAGAGTAGAAATTATAGTTATAAAACCATCCAAAAAGAAAAACAATTGATTTATTGTCAATGGTTAATTCAATAGAGCTCATTCCGTTCGGGTCATAATTAATTAGCCCATTCAATTCATAATTCATAATTCATAATAATGACTATCCAACAAATATTAAATAATCTGTTCAGTTTTGGCGGTTCCGGAGAGGCTATCGCTCTGACTGTTATTCTGTTGCTTACCTTCGCTTTGGGTGCGGTTTTGTGCTATTTTGTCATATTTAATCCAAAGTACAAAAAACTTAAAAAGGAACAGGGTGAATTGACCTCAAAATTTGAGGCACTTGATGCCAAGTATAAAGCATTGGACGAAAAGTACAATATTCAATTATCCAAAACAAAACGATTGGAAGAAGAGGCTGCTAAAAACGAACAGCTGCATGAGGATCAAAAAATTAAACTCTCGCAGGTTCAGCAATTGTACACAATTCTGGAGGGGGAACGCGATGCAAAAATTAAACGGGCTGAAGCAGCAGAAAGGGAACTTCATGAAATTAAAAATCTGTTCAATCTTGCGCAGCAGGACAGTATCGAAACCGAGCAGAAATTAGCTGCTGCAGTCAAAGAAAGAGAACTTGCAACAGCTAAAACAGAAGAACTGAAAAGTCTGATGGAAGAAATTGAAAGAGAACGATTCAATGTTTCAGACAATTTGGAACATTCTGCATTGAAAATAGCCGAAGCCAAAGCAGAGGCCGATGCTGCAAGAAGAGAACTGGAGGAAATAAAAACAGCACAAAAGAAAACTCAACTCTTTTTGGCAGAGCAGGACAAAATGGCTTTGGAAATGGCTAAAACCAATTCCGAACAAAAACAGTACATCGTCCGATTGGAACAGGAAATTTCAGAACTCAATACAAAGCTGGAGCAAAAGTCTGTAATATCGATTTTTCATCAGCCTCCCGGAGAGCCACAAACAGTGGAATCCATTATATATTCCGATAAAAAAGAATTGCTCATCCCTATGGATGAGGCTGAGGAGGAATCAGCTTCAATAGAGGGAATTATTTCTATCGAAACAACAAAAGCGGAGAAACCAGTTTTCGAAATGGATAATTCAATTATTCAAAAAGAGGAATCCGTTTTTGATCAAGTGATTGAAAACAAAAAGCTTGCCGCTGAAAAAGCATTGAGTGATGAAATATATAATATACTGCCAAGACCTCAGGAGGGTCAAAAAGATGATTTGAAACAGATAAACAGTATCGACTTCGGAATTGAAGAAAAATTGAATAAGGTGGGTATCTGCACTTTTGAACAGGTCTCCGGTCTGACAGACAGCAATTTCAATCAGCGTCTCTTATCGATGCTCGCTATCAAAGATGGAATTGTGGAACGGGATCAGTGGGTTGCTCAGGCAAGACAAATCATAACCCGACAAAAAATTAATAATTTAACCAAGGATATTAATTTGAACAAACTTTTTAAAAAATAACGAGCTGTAGAAATATTGAAAAATAAGAGTTTACGTTTTAGACAATAAAAACGGTTTTTTTACCGATTGGAATTAGTGCTTTGTGTTATTTAAAATGACATCCGTCATTGTTGTTTTTTAAGCTTTAGGTTTATCTTTGCAATTGCTAAAAAAGAACAAGGGTTATTAACCCAAATTTAAAAACTAAATATATTTAGAAGTATGAAGAAGCTAATTATGATTTTTGTAATGGCACTGTTTACATTTGCCTTTGCTTTGCCTGAAGCTCAGGCCGGCGTTGTTCCTGCAGTTGAAACAGGTGTTGTTCCTTCTTCCAAAGCAGGAAAAATTATCAAAAAACAAATCAAAGAAGTTCGCAAAGAATTCCGTACCGAAATGAAAGGTATGAACAAAGCTGAGAAGAAAGCTTTTATAGAAGATAAAATTGGTAAAAATCAATTGGATATTCCAAATCTTAAGTGGTTGATTATTGGATTAGTGTTATTGCTTATTGGCGCTATTTTTTACATCATACCGGGCTTGAATTGGTTGGCATATATTATTCAGTCTATTGGTGGTATTATCATAATTATCTGGTTAATTCTTTGGTTACTTGAATTAGCTTAAGCAATAAAACTGAATTGTCTGAATAGTGATCTTATTTAAGGCAATTTAAATGTTTCGGTTTGCTGCAAAGAATTTTTAAAGTCTGTTAAACACTTTTGTTTAAGAGACTTTTTTTAATTTTGTGCAAACATAAGTTTATGAAATTTTCAATCTCCACATTATTCCTATTGCTATGCCTTCCGTTGATGTTTCTATGCAGCAGTTGGAGCCTTAGGTCAATGGCTATTGAATTTTCAGTTTCCCATACTGAACAGGTGAAATCTGTAAAACCTTTAAAGGATAGTCAAAAAGCTAAGTATAAAAAACCTTCTCCTGATTTTGACTACGGCGACCGCACTCAACTCTCAGCCTTTCTGCTCTGTGTCTTATTGGGTTTCACAGGAGCGCATCATTTTTATATGAAACATTATATCAGTGGAGTCTTACAGTTGTCTTTTGGACTAATTTCGGTATTACTCTCTACTTTGGGCATCGCACTTTTCTTCTCCTGGCTATTGATTATTGCCCTTTTTGCTTGGGTTGCAGTTGATGTTCTGCTGATAATATTAGGCGGATTGCGACTAAAAAAAGGAAAAAAACTTATTCCTTGGGATCGCTGATAAACAAAAAAAGGCATCACTTAGAGCGACGCCTGTATATTAACCTGATTTACAATTGTAAACAAGGAATTATTTAATTTTAAAGGCTGAAAAAGCAGGGGTTTAAACTACCTTGTCTGCACAGCTTGAACTTGCGAAAGCAAATGGCTTGGCCTTGAATTCATAACCCATACCTTTTATATAGCCCATTGCCTCTTTCAAAGCAACGTTCGATTTAAAGGTCGTATCGGTATTGATGTCGACATGGACCTCGAGCGGAATATTGTATTTTGTCAATACCTCCGTCAGGTCGTATGCAATTGTTACCGATTTGGTTACTTCAGTAATCATCCTTTCGCGGATTTTCATACTCGTTACAACAATTTCACTGTTGATGAACATAAATCCTCCTTTGCCTTCTCGCAAAAATACGATAACGGTAGCAAAAGTGATGTTTTTTCCGCGAACCTGAGAGTCGGTTCCGATGCAGATGCGCAAATTGTGCCCTGCTTCCAACTCTTTCTGAATAGTCAATTCCACAGCTTCATTGATAGGAAGCAAAATACGGCTTCCATCTAGTTTTCGCCAATTCATGGTTTTGTAGATAATTTGGGACTAAAAAACCTTAAGGGGTTTTCGTCTATTGTGAATAATTATTAAACACGCCTATAAAATTGCATTTTGATGTAACGCAATGAAAATAATGTTTGCCAACTAATATTTTGAGTCGCTAATAACATGGATGTCAGAATTTTAAAAAATAAAAATCTGCTTCGACGCAGATAACAATAGAACGAAGGCAAAGGGCTCAAAGTTCCTGCCACTTATAAATATTGTAGAATATTTCTTTTAAGTATATTGATATAAAAGCCTCAAAGTTCGCAGTATCCGAACTTTGAGGCTATTTTATAAACGGTTGTAAATGATGAAATTTACAATAATTTAATGGTTAATTTCTTCCAGGGTCTCGAAAAAAGCATCCAATTCATCATAAGATTTCATGCCTACTTTTTCTTCCTCGCCACCTTTAACACTTATACCGTAGGGTTTTAGGGTCTCAATTATTTCGGACAACTCTGTGGCATCGAAGACCGTACTCAGCATTACAGAGAAATTGGCACAGAGATTTTTCAGTTGCCCCAACTTTTCGCTGTCTTTTTTTAATTCAGACCAGGAAAAGCCGTTTTTCTCCAGATTTAACAGAAAGAAATCAGCAGTTCCGGCCCATTCGCGCCATTCAAATTCCAGATCTGCCAAAAGATCCAAAGAATCAGGAATTTGTTCCTTAATGATTGTAAGGCTGCCGTCCAATGTTTTTACGGCTTCCAATGCGGTGAACTGCCCTATTTGCAGGGCATCCGGCTTCAAGATTTCTACGGCCTGCAGCAGTAGTTCCGCATCGGAAAATGGGCCCATTTCGGCAACAATTCCCGGACCAGAAAGCCATTCCCTCATGGCGGATATCTGTGTGGGACCTATGTAGGCAGGGTTTTCAGAATCAAGTGAAAATCCCAGCCAATCTACTCCCCAGGCTGAAAAATAACGCGCATCGGTCAAATTGCCGATTTCGGATGCTTTTATGATAATTTTTGACATGATATATGGTTACTTTTATACAATTTGGCAAAGATAATTATTTTTCGCGCGCAGGCAGCCGCAAGATTTGACAACTTTTCAAAAGTTGTCAAATCTGTGCGGGTGCGTGCAGGCGCGAAGGGAAAAAGATTGGGTTCCATCCGACAGAATAAATTTCCAAAATACTTTCAGATTATTCATTCCTCTGTTATCTTTGATCAAATATGTTTAAATTTTCAAATACTCTATACAATTATGGCTGGAGATAAAAGAACAACAACCTTCACCTTTTTAGCGGAACCCGGTGACGTGAATTTTGGTGGTAAAGTGCACGGGGGAGCCGTAATGAAATGGATTGACCAGGTGGCATATGCCTGTGCTTCAGGTTGGAGCCGCCGCTATTGTGTCACTGTTTATGTCGGGGGTATCCGCTTTTTTAAACCCATTCAGATCGGACATGAGGTGAAACTTGAGGCCAGTGTTATTTATACAGGAAGCAGTAGTATGCACATCTCTGTAGATGTATATTCTGCACCGCTTTGGGAAGATAAATACATAAAAAACACACATTGTATCATCATCTTTGTTGCTTTAGACGAGGAAGGTAATAAGGTGGAAATTCCAAAATGGATACCAGAAACTGCAGATGACAAGGCCATGGAAGAGTACGCGCTTCGTCTCATGGATCGCCGTAAACTTATCGAAGATGAGATGCTGCCTTACTTAAGTAAATAAATCAATCCTCCTCGTCAGCAATAGCGATTGTTCTATAAATACTCTCTTCCAAAGAGATAAAAGTCTCCGTACGCTGAATACCTTCAATATTCTGTATCTTTTCATACAGCACACGTCGAAGGTGTTCAGTGTCACGGCAGATGATTTTGGCAAAAATACTGTAATTCCCGGTGGTATAATGTGCATTTACCACTTCCGGAATTTTGTAAAGTGCGTCCACCACTGAGGAATACATTGAGCTCTTTTCAAGATATACCCCCAAAAAAGCGCAGATGTCATAGCCCAACTTGGCATAATCCACATTCAAAAAGGCTTTTTTGACTATACCCAACTTCATAAGTCTTTTCATGCGAACATGCACTGTGCCCGGAGAAACGTGTATCTCCTTTGCAATATCAACATAAGAAGTATTGGCATCCTGCATTAGAATGTTTAGAATACTTTTGTCAATTTCGTCAATTTCTTCCCTTTTGCCGTACATGTTTTTTAGGTATAATATTTTAGATATGAGATTTTTACTACGTGGTCCTTCGGTTCAACTTTTATCTTTTATCTTTCAACTTATTTATAATACTCCAACAACTTCGGAAAGGGACTTTTCTGAATATCTGCCACCTTATAATTTTTGCTTTCCATAACCGCTGTCAGTTCATTTTCAAAACCTTTTGCAATAGAACCTACAAAATACAGCGGCAAATATTCTGCTGTCTGCAATTTTCGGATTTGAACATCAGCAAATAGCTCAAAACAGTTTTTTACAATTTTTTGTATAAATTGACTTTCTCTGTTATCCGCCCCAAAGAGGGCAAAAGATGCCAAATAGCGATTCGGACGACTCTGTGAATACAGATCTTTTACAAAATTATGTTCTTCCAATCCGAATTTTTCTTTGAATTTTTTCCTCAAATCTCCTAGCATATCGCCATAAAAATAAGCTTTTACCAATTCTTTACCGATATGATTTCCGCTGCCCTCGTCACCCAAAAAATAGCCC